>DASYTB010000271.1:0-4006 GCA_036002705.1 Verrucomicrobiia bacterium | reverse complement strand
ACCCCGCGGTTGATCGGACCGGGATGCATGATGAGCGCATCGGGTTTTGTTTTGGCAAGCCGCGCCTGGTTGAGGCTGAAAAGCGAAGTGTACTCGCTGATGCTCGGGAACATGCTGCTCCGCTGTCGCTCATGTTGAATGCGCAGAAGATTGATAATATCCGCGCCGGAAATCGCCTCCTCGACGTTGTAAGTCACCTTACAGCCCATCTGCTCGAAGCTGCGCGGCACCAGCGTGGAAGGGCCGCAGAGTGTGACGTTCGCGCCCAACTTGCGCAGCGCCCAGATATTCGAACGCGCGACCCGGCTGTAGAGAATATCGCCCAGGATCGTCACGTTCAGGCCCTCAATCTTCCCCTTCTTCTCCCGGATGGTGAAAGCATCAAGCAGCGCCTGGGTCGGATGCTCATGCGCGCCATCCCCGGCGTTCACCACGCTCGCATTCAGGAAACGCGAGAGGAAATGCGGTGCGCCGGTGGCGCTGTGCCGAATGATGATGATATCCGCGTTCAGCGCCTCGAGATTGCGCGCCGTGTCCTTGAGCGTCTCGCCTTTCTTGAGCGAAGACGTTTCCGCCGTGAAGTTGATCACATCGGCCGTCAGGCGTTGCGCCGCCAGCTCAAAGCTAATGCGCGTGCGAGTGGATGGTTCGACAAAAAGATTAATGACCGTTTTCCCCCGCAGTGCCGGAACTTTTTTGATCGCACGTTCCCCGACCTCCTTAAAAGCGCGCGCCGTATCCAGAACAGTGATGATCTCTTCCGGAGTGAGCGATTGAATATCGAGGAGATGTTTGCGATTCCAGCTCAAGGCCTGACCAGGTGGACGCCATCCGCTTCCGCACCGTTTTCCCGCAGACGCACTTCCACCCGTTCCTCTAAAGCAGTTGGGACTTCTTTGCCAACAAAATCCGCTTTGATCGGCAGTTCGCGATTTCCGCGATCCACCAGAACCGCCAGTTGAATCGCTTTCGGCCGCCCTAGGTCGGTCAACGCATCGAGCGCCGCCCGAACGGTTCGACCGCTGAAAAGCACGTCGTCCACCAGCACAACGATCTTGCCGGTCGGATCGAAAGGAATGCTGGTCGGCTGAATATTTTGCAGCAAACGCTGCGCGTGATCATCACGATGCATGCTCACATCCACCTGCCCTAGGGGGACGGACCGCTTCCAGATCTTCTGCAGAGCGTCTCTCACCCGATCTGCCAGATGAATACCCCCTCGCTGAATCCCCACGATCACTACCAACTCGCTGTTCTCGTTGCGCTCGGCGATCTGATGCGCAATCCGGTCAAGGGCAAGGCCAACGCCATTTGCGTTCAGAATCTGTTTTGCGTTCGCCATTAAAAAGACAAAGGAAGGCGCGTCCGGAATTGCGCTCCCGAAACCTGAGAAAGCCCTTGGATTATCTTTCGGAATCTCGCCGGCTTTCGAACTCTGGCCGGGAAGGATTCTGCCGGGCTTTGCGCCACTTCGAGCGATGCTTCATGATCCAGTCCGTGAGCGCCTGCTCGAAACCAATATCCCGCCCTGCTTTTTCCGATTCCAGCCACTTGTGCCGGAGAATCTCGTTCAGCTCCGCCTGAAACTCTTTGTAAAGAGACGACTTGGTCACAAGATTTTCTCCGCTGGAGAGATCTGTCGGCATAATGGCGTTCGGGCTCTCTATTTGTCACTAATATGTAACAGCCGGAACAGGAAAGACAAACAAAAAAGGGCGAACAGGAGCGCGGATAGTTTAGCTCGATCCGCTCGGCATCCCTTATCCGTTCACCCGTTTTTGCGGGTCTCCAATGGAGTATCGGCATGTTCGGCGTTTCCCTCAACCACGCCATGAAAAATATTTTCGTTTTAAGAAGGACCGCTAAAGTGAACGAATGGCGGCCAGAACGGCGCGGGTCAAGCGCGTCACCAAAGAAACCCAGATCGATGCCCGGTTGAATATCGACGGAACGGGCAAGGGCAGGATTTTCACCGGCATTCCCTTTTTCAATCACATGCTGATGCTTTTCGCGAAGCATGCTGTTGTTGATTTGGAGTTGAAATGCAAAGGAGATTTGGACGTGGACGCGCATCACACGGTTGAGGATTGCGGCATCGCGCTCGGCCAGGCTTTTCGCGAGGCGCTCGGGAATAAGGCGGGCATTCGCCGTTACGGCACAGGGTTCAACGCCAGCCGGCACGAATCGGATCCGGCACCGCTGAAAGGCGAAGCCTTCGTCCCCATGGACGAAACCCTGGCCCGCAGCGTCATCGACTTCAGCGGCCGCCCTTATCTTGTCTGGCGCAAACTGGATCGATTTCAATTCAAAATCGCCGAGCGCGAAAAAATGCAGGATATGTCCAGCGCCTTCCGCTTCGGCCTCGCGCGCGAATTCTTCCAGGGCTTCGCCAACGAAGCCCGGTGCAATCTGCATTTGGAATTGTTGTATGGCTCCGAGCCGCACCACGTGGCGGAGGCCCTCTTCAAGGCCTTCGCGAAGGCAGTGGATTTTGCCTGCCAGCGCGACCCGCGCATCACAGGACAGGTGCCGAGCACGAAGGGGAAGTTGTGAGGGGTCAGTGCTCAGCAGAAATTTCGGGGCGCAGTCAGGACATCGTAAACACCTTTGGCTCAGGACGAAGAATGGATTCCTTCAGTTCGAATCGAACGTGTTAGGGATGGAAGGACACTTCGGTCCACCGCGATTTCGCCTTCTGGTGCGGGCTTGAGAAATCTCGCAAGGTAAATGCAGGTTAAAACGCACGCGACAGAGATGACTCCGTTAATGGGATAATGGGTCATCTCTCCTTTTGCGTTCTGCCCGAGAATCAAACCAGTCCCGAGAGAGGAAGCGCCCATCGAGAGTTGCTGCACGGCGGAATTGATGCTCATGAAGCCGCCTCGATAACGGGCTTCGACCGCGCCGGTCATCATCGCCATGGCCGGCACCATTCGGCCTGACATGCAAATCATCAGCAGGGTGGAAGTGGCAATCGCGAGCCCCAAAGGCACGCGCGGCAAATTGGTGATCGCGATGACCGGCACGGTGGCAGAGAGAGACATGATGACGAAGACGCGGAGTTTACCGGACCGATCCGACCAGCGCCCGATCCAATTCATGCTAAAGAGCGTGAATAATCCGCCGAAGAGATAAATCCACGGCAGGTCATGTTCGGTCAGGCCGACATTTGCCACCATATAGGTGCTGATGTAAGGAAAAACGCAAAAACCGGCGCAGGTGAGAATGGCCATAAAAAGAAATGCTTTCTGATGGTCCGGGTGCATCATCACGGCCCAGGTCTGGGCGATGGGGTGTTCGTCCGTAGCATGTTCCATGTGGCCGCGCAACGGAGGTGTAATGCCGGCGACGACCGCGAGAATCGCGGCGCTCAGTACCGCGAGCGCGAAAAAAGGAACATGCCAGCTAAAGCTTGTCGCTAAATAAAGCCCGAGCGGCACTCCCACAATCGAAGCGACCGAGAAGGAGGACATAACCATTCCCATGGCCGCGCCGCGCCGTGCGCCCGGCACGACATCCCCGATGATGGCAAGAATGACGGCCCCAACCACTCCGCCAAAAGCACCGGCGACGAATCGCGAGGCCACAATCAAATGGTATGTGGGCGAGAGCGCGCAAAAAAGTGTTCCGAACGTAAACCCCAGATAGAGCCAAACCAGTGCGGATTTGCGATCAAAATGGTCGAGGAAGAACCCAGCCGCGAGGCCGGCCAGCCCGGCGCTGATTCCGTACGATGAAACGATCAAACCGAATTGCCGCGGATCAATATGAAAGACGCGCATGTACTGCGGACCCAACGGCATAATGATCAAAAAATCCAAGACCGTAGTGAACTGTATCGCGGCCAGGCTCAGCAAAAGCCACCGTTCTCGCGCTGGCGTCCAGGTTTTCACTCCAGAGTTTTTTGTATGTCTTTCCGTCATCTCAATCGCCATCTCGAACCGGGCAATCTAGATGCCCGCCGGGAAATGGCAAAGCCATCCGAAGAGATCTCTTCAGTTCGATA
>DASYTB010000270.1:0-1618 GCA_036002705.1 Verrucomicrobiia bacterium | reverse complement strand
GCGAGTTCGTAGAGTGGGCCGGCGGAGGGGCCGAGATCTTGAATTTTCCGCCAAGTCTCGTTAGAACGATCGTAGAGTTGAATTGATTCGTAAAGCGCCGCCATCTCCGCCAGCACCTGCGGATTTTTCGGGTCGCGCTGCGATGCATCCTGCAAGTGTGCCAGTGCGTTGGCGGTATCGCCGCGCTCGCGCAGGACGTTGGCTTCTTTGAGCAAATGATCGGAGGCGGAAAGAGCCGCTGAGCTCGGAGCGCTTGCTTGTGGCGGAGCAGGCGTCGCCCCCGGCTTTACGCTGGCGGCTGTGGTCGGCGCCTTTATCGGTGGCAATGTCGCGCGATGCGCCCGATGCTCGGCGCCGAAATGAATTGCAATCGCCAGAATTTCCAGGGCGGCAAAAACGAGAATTACGCCGACTGCGACGGAGTAGGTCCGGTCGCTGGGAGAAGAAGATGCGGCGAGAACGGGCATTACACCTTTATATTCAGTTAATGGGATGCGGCGGAACTGTCAATCGACTGCTCGTGGACAAGATCGAAGAGGGGATTGTTCAAAATTTTGGCCACGGCGCTCCGTCGGTTAAAAGCAAGAGCAGGAGTATGAATTGGAGCAGGAGACGCGGGGGAGCCGCTTAGCGCGAGATGTCGCTTTGAGAGAGGAGCCGGAAACCTTCACCGATCAAAACAGAGGAGGCGCATTCGGAATCGTCGACGTGCATTGCGAGCGCGGCGCGACCGTTAGGCCGGGTAAGAAGCGGATAACTGAAGTGTACATTTACTTCGGCCATCAGCAGGGTGGAAAGGATTTTAATGAACTGGGTGGCGACCTCGCGCAGTTCCACGACCATCAGTTCGGAAACCCCGAAAGCGATGTTGTGATCATGGAACAACTCCTGGACGCGGTCTGGATCGCTTACGATGATGCGGGCGATGGCGGCATCGGTTGATTCCGAAATGCTCAACGCCACTACGTGAGTGGCGTGAGCGTTGAGCAGTTTCACGATTTGGAGCATGGCGCCGACTTTGTTGGGCAAGAAAACGGAGAATTGCCGTACCAGTGGTCCGCCGATTTTTGAGGTAGTTTCCGGCAAATCGATCTGCATGCTTTCCCAGTCCCGAGGCCAAAATTCGGGAGTAGCAATATCTCACTGTCCACCTTCCATTTCCAACCGAATTTACTCTTCGGGAGGCCGTCGGCCCGCTCCCGTGCGACGGCGGTCTGTGACCGCCTTTTTTAGCCACGCTCATCCGCCTTCGCCGAGGCTGCGGCGAGATAAATAGAGCGCCGCCACCGCGTTGTGCGGCCGGAACAACATCTTCGCTCGCCTTGGCGAGTGCCTCCGCCTCGTCACGGAATGCTCGCACTCCCCTTGATTCTGCCTAGAATCGGTCGCGGGGATGGAACAAGACGAAAGTGAGTTGCTGGCGTTACGGCGCGAAAAGTTGGCGGCGCTGGAAAAGCTGGGTATCGCGCCGTTTGGGGCCGCGTTCGAAACATCCGGTGATATCGCCCAGGTGCGGGAAAGATTTGCCCAGGATGCGAATTTTCGCGTTGCCGGCCGGATCACCGCGCACCGTGACATGGGCAAAAGTCACTTCGTCGATCTGAAGGACGCGAGTGGA
>DASYTB010000269.1:0-2626 GCA_036002705.1 Verrucomicrobiia bacterium | reverse complement strand
ACCATTTTTATTGAATTCAAGGACAGCTCCGTGCACGTGCTGGATGGCGAAGAAGGTCTCGATCTGCCGCTGGAGCGTGATTTGGATGGGCGCATTTCGAGCGCGTCCTGTGCCCTGCTCGAAAACGGCCTGCGGGGATTCTTACAACGGCATGGTTCCTCCGCGCTGCCGCCCGCGCTCTGCTCAATCCCTGCCCGCGGGGTGATTGTCAGGCGTGTCACTCTTCCCGCCGCCGCCAAAGGCCCTGTGCATCAGTTGGTGAAGCTGCAACTCGAAGCGCAATTGCCAGTCTCACCGGACGATCTCGGCTGTTTTCTCACGCGGCTCCGTGCTCCAGAACAGTCCGCGGGAAGTCCCGCGCTCCAGGAGTTCGTCGTTGCTGCCGTTCGGAAAGAAATCCTCAAAGATTATTCGGGACTGCTGCCGCGACTCGGGTTCTATCCGCCTGGAAGCACGGCCGAATTCGCTGTGGCCCCTCTCTCTCGTGCGGCGCTTTTGGATCAATCCGGCAGACCTTGTTCGATCCTGGAAATTGGGCAGACCAAATCCGAACTGACCCTGCTCGATGAACGCGGGCCCACCTCGCTGCGCGTCATCTCCTGGGGCGCGGAAAACCTGGGCGACATGGATCGGTTGCACGCTTTGCTTCAGCATGGGCTGGGAGAAAAAAATTACCTCGCGGGTGTCAACGCGCCGCTCGCGCAGATTGCCGCCGAATTAGCGAAACGTTTGCCGCCGACCGTTTCTTGCCAGGTGCTTCCCGTACCGACGACTCCGGGGCATACCTCGGCAAATCTGGGTGCCAGCGTCTTGCTGGATCGTCGCGAGCAACCGTGGCTGCTCGATCAATCGCCGATCGAGCAAAAACCAAAAGCGCCTGCTCCCTGGCCATGGGCCGTTGCCGCCTGCCTTTTGTTGCTCCTTTCGATTTCGCTTCGTTATGCCGAGTCTGCATTCAATAAGTCCCGCGTTACGCGCCAGCTTGATCACATCACAAAATACAAGGCGACGCTGCCGAAGATCGATCGCGAGCTGAGCTTCCTCAAATACATCAAAACGAATCAGCCGCCCTACCTCGATACGATGGCGGTGGTCGCGAGCGCCGCGCCGTCGGGCACGCGCATCGATACACTGACTCTGGTCCGGCACGGGGATCTCTCGATGCAAGGCAGCATGCAGGGCAATCCTCAAGGACCGGCGGAGTTTCGCTCGAAACTGGTCGATTCTGGATTCTTCGCGCGGGTGGTCCTTGAGGAACAAACTCCGGTCGAGAACGGGCAGAAGATGAATTTTCGCATGACGGCGCAACTGAAACCCGATGAGACTCGCAAACCATTTATTCCGCCGGAACCCGCGAAACGAAGTTCGACCAACCAGGCGCCGGCGAATCGGCCCATGCCCGACGCGCATCCGATGCCGCCCCAAATAACCCAAAGGTAAATATGGCTGCACTCACAGCACGTGAAAAACGGACGGTTCGTGTCGCCGTGATCGGAATTGCGATTTACCTCGCGGTCTTTTTGGGCTTTCGCCTCTGGCAAAAACTGGAGGCGGGCCGAACCAATTATCAACAACTTCTGACGAGGCTTCAGCGCGAGCAACGGGATGTCCGAACCGCCGAAAACCAAGTGCGGCTCTTCCAAAAACTGACCGAGGCCTATCGGCTCGATCCCCGGAAGCTGCCGAAGGAAACGTTAGTGGCCGAAGCGAGTTCGGCCATTCAAAATGCCGCTCGCCAGGGAGGGTTTCAGCTTGGACCGGTTCGGGAGAGCGCCGGACGCGGCAGTAGTCGTGAGCTTTCCACGATCCAGTTCGATGGCTTTGGCCCGCTGCCCGCCGCCCTGACGATGATCCATAAAATCCAAACGCTCGGTTATCCAGTCATGATCGATTCGCTCCAGCTTGCGCAAGACCCAACCAAGCCCGGGATGCTCAAGGTGAACGCCACTTTGGTGATTCTCAATTTCGAGCAGTGGAAAACCGAAGAGGTGCCGAATGCTTGAACGGTTGAATCCCATTTTGCGCCTGATTTGTTGGGTTCTCGCGGCTGTGATCATCTACCAGGCCGCGCGCCTTGTTCTGCCGCGGAGGAACGTTCTGGTTGATTTCTCATTTGGCAATGTGGCGCTCGCGTCCACCGAACCGGCTTCGACCAACAAGGACAATGCCGTGCCGCCGGAAGTCGTCGCGACCATGGATAAGATCAAAGACAGCCAAATTCTCGGAATGATCATGCGTCCGCCACCCATGGCCCTCATCGGAATCGGCGGGAACGATGTGATGCTCCGCGGACCGAACGGCCAGACCGGGCTGCTGCGCGAGGGCGAGGAACTTGGCGGCGTGAAGCTGCTCAGGATCGGCACGAACCGCATTCTGATCGAACACGAAGGCCAGACCAAAGAACTCACACTTTTTCAAGGATTCGGCAGCGAATCACTCCTGCCGAAACCGACCAATTCAAATTCCAAGGAAAAAACCAAGTGAAGACCCCACTCACTCCCGGAATGACCGTGTTCGCCGCGTTTCTGTTGCTCGCGGTGGTCGGCGGTTTTCTTTCGTTCAGACCAACCCCGCAGGTTCAGGCACAAAATCCACCGGTGCGAACGCGGCCGGTGAGGCCGCCGCC
>DASYTB010000268.1:0-4462 GCA_036002705.1 Verrucomicrobiia bacterium | reverse complement strand
GCGATAGCGCTCTCCCGGGACCGGTTCCCCTTCTTCGTCCACGAGCTTGATCTCGATCCAGCTTTTCTTTTTTTCCTTCTCCTCGTTGCTCTCGGGATCTTTGTGCGGCTGGGACTCAACCGAGCCATACTTTCCACTTTTACTTTTGATCTGTTCGGCCTTGATTTCCTCCACCGTTCCTGGATCGGCGACATCCGCATCCAGCGCTTTGGTTGGGTCCGCCGGGTCCACCGCTGTTCCTGCTTTGCCGCTTTTGGGGTTCATGGTTATTTAAATTTCTATCAAAGTCGTTTTTGCGCTGGGGAGAAAGCGCGCCGAGGCTCTTGTCGCGCGCCCACCGCTGGCGCGCTAATTGATCATCACAATGCCGCCCTGGATTTTGGTAATCGCGTCGCTCTGCACGCTCGCTATGGTAGCCTTGAGCTCCGCCATGATGGAAGATTGCAAGGTCAACGGCCCGTCGGATTTGACATCGGCCGGGCCCGTGGACTGGATGGTCAAGTCCGCGTCTGTCTTGATCGTCGTCGTGGCAGTCGCTTCGACTTTGAACTGGCCCGAGGTCTTGATGCCAATGCCGCCCTCTTCGATCGCAATCGTGGAACCGCCCACTTTAAGTGTTATGTTTGAACTTGCCTCAATGACGATATTCGCCGCCTTGAGGTAATAATCTCCGGTCGTCTGTTCGGAATGATTCGCTTTGAATACTTCGATCACATCGCCCTTTACGGTCAGGGAAAGGCTTTCATCCACCGCCTTGGCCTCCTTGCCCGTGACTTTTAGATGCCGGTCCTTGCCGATCTTTTCCATGTGGTCGGCATCGACAATTTCATTTCGATTGTTTTTTATGTGGTCGAACTGGTCCTTGCCGACGACCAGGTGCCGATTGTTGCCGATCAGTTCGAAGCAATCATTTTTGATCCGGATGTCCTGATTCTTTTCCCCCTGAATAAAGAGCTGCTCGCTCCCTTTGGTGTCGTCCAGGCGGATTTCGTTGAAACCCCCGCCTCCTTTGGTCGAATTGCTCTTCAGGGTTGAAATCGCTTTCTTATCCGGCAGTTGATAGGGAGGCATGACCGCATCGTTATAAACGCGCCCGGTGATGATCGGCCGGTCCGGATCGCCCTCCAGGAATTCGACAATGACCTCCTGCCCAATGCGCGGCGTATAAATCATGCCCCAGCTCTTTCCGGCCCAGCCTTGGGATACGCGGATAAAGCACGAGGAATTCTCGTCGCCTTTCCCGTAGCGGTCCCAATGGAACTGCACCTTCACGCGGCCATATTTGTCCACGTGAATCTCCTCGCCTTTCGGCCCGCTGACGACGGCCGTTTGCGGACCCTGCACGATCGGCTTTGGGGTGAGGCGAGGCGGGCGGAATGCCTGGGCGAACGGAATCGCCGTGAACTGGCAGGAGAGAGAATCTCCGCCGGCGCCTTCGCCCGACGCATATTCTCCGGCAGCCAGGTGCATCGAAACACCGGTGATCAAATAATCGCGGTTTTGGTCGGAGCGCGGGTGATCCGTCATGCTGAACTTGCAGCCGGTGCGCATGCCGCCCGCGTTCGTCGTGCCGCGCAGCACCTCATATTGGCTTTGGTATTCGTCCAGGCGAACCTGCGCGAGATAATCGCCCTCCCCCGGTTTTTCGTATTCGCCCGGATAATCGTAGATTTCAAAATCCGCGCCACCATAAGAACGGCTCGTATTGGCGCTGCTGCGAAGGGAGGTCTTCGGCTTTTCGAAAGAATAATCGTTCAACGAATAAGTGACAGGTTGCACCTCTTTTTGAATCGTCCAGTCGGTGATCGCCTTGTCTTCCGTCCCGCCCGCTTCGAGTTCCTGGAACGTGATGGAGTCGTAGCCTTCCGCGGTCACGTGGGCGTTGGCTCCGTCGGCGATGATGAGGGTGTGCTTTCCGTTCTCGTGTTCGAAAAAGTAATAAATCCCTTCCTCCTCCATCAGACGGCTGACGAAGTTGAAGTCGGTTTCGCGATACTGAACGCAGAATTCCCAGGGCGCGTAACTGCCGGAGAGTTTCAGCTCGTAATCACCGAAGCCGTGGCCTTTGAAAACTTCTTCGATAATGTCCGGGATCGACTTGTTTTGAAAAATCCGGCAATCGGCAGTGCGCGTCAGAAACCAGAGCCACGGGACAATCTCGGCGCGATAAGTGGCATTCGCGCCGACATTGGCGAGTTGCACGAGGCGGCTGACGAATCCGTTGAAGTAGCGGGTATCGTTCTCCCCAAGTTCGACCCGGATGGTCACGTTCTTGCCCAGCACGTCGTCGAACTCGATCTCGCCCTGCTCGCTACGCAACTGCGCGTCGATCGAGAAAAGGCGGCTGATCCGTTCATCAATCGAAACCGAGCGCACCACCAGCGCGTCGGCACCCAGTGCCGTTTCGATTGCCAAAAGTCGTTGTTCTTGATTTAGGGGCATCGCTCAACTCCGCTGTTTAAGGCACTAAGCACAGTTAATGCCAGTAAGTCCATTATCTAAACACAGGCGCTCTCGGGAGCATCACCCAAACCAGGGCCTGCTAAAATTCGGTCAAATTCAGCTCGAAAAATTGCGGCCGCGTGAAACCAATTCTAAAATCCCGACCTTTCGCAGACTCTCGAATTCTCGCTTCTCAAGAACGCCAGCGATTTAAGAGCCCGCTTTCCCGACTGCTTTGCCGACTGCCTCCAGCACTCTGTCACGACTGGGCCGGCTCCGGCCATTGTGGCCATTGTGGTCGCCGAAATGCCATGTTTTCCGGGGTCTGCAAAAAGCAGGACCACTTGGCTCGGCTGGCTCATATGCAGAAGGCTACTATAGATGGACAAGCAAAGGAAAACATTTTGCTGCGTCCTTTCCGACCGAAAATGCCGGCGCGTCCGTGGCAGGAAATTCGCGGCCTTGGTTCTATTCTTTGCAATAATAGCGGAGGGTGGCGGAACCGGACACTTCGAGCCAGGAACTGGTTTCTGTTGTTTTCCGGTAGCGGGAACCATCGCTCTTGCCGGAATAAGTTCCCCCCAGAACGCCGCCCGAATAGCTGACGGTCGCATTCTGGCCCCAGGAGAGGGTGGAAATGGTCGCTTTGGAGGAATCTGTTGGATCAATGGTGATAGAATGCACCAGTTCGGTGTGGCCCCTGGTGCCATCCGCGCTCGTATAATCGATTTGCACATCGCAACCGCGCGCGAGCGCTTTCTTGGCTTCTTCGACGGCTGATTCTATCGGGCCATCATAGGCGCCATTGCAGCCATAGCCGAGGCTCTTGTAAAGCCCCGCGATACCATCGTCATAAGCGCCGACGATATTGGTCGTAGTGCCCATCAATCCGGCCAACTCATTCCAAAAACGGCAGGTCGTCTCCGCGGGCCCTACGCCGAGCTTCGCCAGGCTGGCGCCGACGGCCACATTCGCGCAGGCGCCGTTCAGGGTGGTGTTCCAGATGGTTGACGAGGTGATGTCCGACCACTTCTTGGTGAAACTGGTATCGTTATCGCCCGAATGCGCCGTAGTGATCTGTGTGACGGCAAAGGCATCCGAGCCATGCGTATCCACCCAGTTGATCGAAGGAGTATTGGTTTGCTGGGATGGATTGAAGAAGATCTTGTTGGTCTGCGGTGCCCAGTTCGTGAGTGTGTTCACATTGGCGGTATTGGTTAGGACTTTGGCGAAAACGGAGCTGAGCTGATTAGTCTTGAGACAGTTTGTGCGGAAAAGGTCGGGACAGCTACTGAGCTTATCATCCACGGCGACGAGTGTTATGAAGGAATTTATATAAGCATTGGTGAGGTTGGGGTTGTTCGTGAGATAGCTGCGGGCAAGACTTTCGAATTGATCCGGCAAGAGGTGGGTTTGAAGAGCATTCATGAATTTCGAGGAATCAAACGCAGTCAGGAAGCCGTTAAACGCCTCCATATTGGCGGAGCCAAGGTCCGTCTGCATGTTGGCGAGGCGAGCGAGGGTTGGAACACCGTAGGTGGCCCAATAGTTCACTGGAT
This sequence comes from Verrucomicrobiia bacterium, assembly GCA_036002705.1. GTDB lineage: Bacteria > Verrucomicrobiota > Verrucomicrobiia > Limisphaerales > SXQI01 > DASVNK01. The sequence goes on along the minus strand of DASYTB010000268.1, from coordinate 461 downwards.
CCCGCCAGTAAAAAGAGGCGACGGCGGGACGATCGCGATTGTAGTCAACGGGATTAAGCGGGATGGGATTCCACACGAGCCTGTAGAAGACCGGTCCGGAAGAGAGGGGAAGGTCGAGTTGGTGATTAACAGTCGTGAGAATGTCCGCCCAGTCTGAGCTTGTGAGAGAGGAAGTGCACTGGACCGTGAACGGGTAATTCATTTCTCCCCAGGAAAGGTGCGCCCGGTCATCAATTCCAAAATTCAATTGGATCGAAGGCTGCACAACGAATGTTTGCTGGCTTTTCGCACCCCCAGTGGGTGTCACGAGCGTGATCGCCCCCACCGGAGCGGTCGTCGGGATTGTGACTTTGATACTGCCGCTATTCACGATGGTGAATGCCGCGGGAACATTTCCGAAGACAACGCTCGTGACCCGATCGAATCCGCTGCCGGAAAGAGTGATTTCATCTCCCGGGTGG
>DASYTB010000267.1:0-2912 GCA_036002705.1 Verrucomicrobiia bacterium | reverse complement strand
CGCTCGCCGTGAACATGGAGTTCACGGGCGAAGCCGAAATGGCCTACTCGCGCTGCATCGCCTCGTCCGTCGTTGGCTTCGCCAACGGCATGGCCCCAATCATGGCGGTCGAGATGGCGCGGCGCGGCTTGGATAGCGATGTCCGTCCCAATGCGGATGAATTGGAGAAGCTCCTGAAATCCGTTGGCAAATAGTATGGCGAAGAAACACGCGCATCATGGCGGCGCCTGGAAAGTGGCTTACGCGGATTTTGTGACCGCGATGATGGCGCTGTTCCTGGTGCTCTGGCTGACGTCGCAGGACGAGAAGATCAAGGAAGCGGTCGAACGCTCTTTCAAAAATCCGTTCGCCTCTTTGACCAAGGAATCCACGGGGTTGATTCCATCCAAGGACACAAAATCCGCGGTCTCCTCGAAGGGCAATTTTGATTCCGCCTCGGCCGTCGAGCTGAATATGCTGCGCAAAATATCGGAGGATATTCTCAAGGCTTTCCAACAGGGCAAGGACCAGGAGGAAGATCCCATCAAACTGGAAATGACGCCCGAAGGGTTGCGCGTCACTGTTTTCGATCGGGCGCACCGTCCGGTTTTCGACGGCAACTCTGCTGAATTCACGAAGTACGGCCAATGGCTTTTCAGCACGCTGGCCTGGGAGGTATCCCGTTACCCGAAACATTTTCTTATGGAATTGGAAGGCCACACCGAGGCCGGGCACTCCCCGAAGAGTGAGGTCTATGGAAACTGGGAGCTCACCGCGGATCGCGCCAACGCCGCGCGCCGGTTGCTCCAGGAACATGGCGTCAAGCCTGCCCAGGTCCGCAAAGTGGCCGGATACGCCGAGACTAAACCGATTCCGGGCGTAGACGCGGCCGACGAGCGAAATCGCCGTGTGACCTTGCTCTTGAAAATGGACAAAGCACTCGATTAAAGCATGTCCGCGGATTTCGTCCCATTATTTCCACCGCAGCCCGCCCGGCCTGAAACCGAGGTTTTTTCCACGCTGGCTCCGAAGCCAGCGCCGCCTCTTTCCACCGCTCACGCTTCCGGCACTCCTCCCTCCGAGGTGAAAGTGGAACTCAAACGCGAGGGCGGACGGATTTCCCAAATCCGGCTTCACTGCCGTTGCGGCGAGGTCATTGAGGTTGATTGCGAGTACTGATTAGAGCTTGCGCGTATTATCGTGCAGGAGGTCGTGACGATCCGTCCGGAGAGACACTAAGAGACTGTTCTTGTTCCAGCAATTGAGGAGCACCAAGGAGAAAATAGGCGCTTCGAGACCGACCGGTCGCGGCATTTAGTGAGCACACGCGGATCCGCCCCATCCCGACCAGCGCTTCTTGACGCAGATAACTGAATTTGCTTACAGGAAGCTTCTGAATTCTTTGTAGCATCGACTGCGGCATGTTCGGGAAGAGAAGGATGCCGGTAACATCGGTGGTCTTAAATTGACTCGCGGAGCTATGGCGCTCACGAACAGCGGAAAAAAATCGCGCCGGGCATTGGACCTTCAACAGAACAAACTCTACCCAAAGGCCTGGCCCCTCGTCCGTTTCAAGAAAGCTTGACCACGCGGATTTTCTGTCGTGGACTGCCTCGCTCTTATTAGATCGCCGTTGAAATGAAAGCCTCCCCCCGTACCATTCGTTTTTCGTTTGCCTCGATCCCTCTTGCAATGGCTGCGCTCCTGCTCGCTCTCGTTCCCTGCGACGCACGCGCGGACCAAACCAATGTCATGGAGCAATTGCGCAAGACGTTAATGCCGAAACCGTCCGCCTGGGGCGAAATCCGAGTGGGTACCGCCACGCGAGCGGATCCTGACCCGAGGTCTGGTGCCGTCCTCCAGGCCTTTCAACAACTGCTGGCGCTGGATCCGAGTGGGCCCCCAACGGCTCCAATTCAGACTGGCGCGACCGTGGCGGTTCCGACAAACGCCATCCAGCGTTTGAAAGCCGAAGGCCGAAGTCCCCAGCTTTTCGTTCGCCCTGGGAACGGCACGGTCATGCAAATTCGCGGCGGCGTTCTCGAACCGGCCGGCCCAACGTCACCGGGAAAACTGCGGGCCGCCGACGCGCGTGCAAACGAACGAACGGCCCGCAATTTCCTCCGCTCAAACCGCGAACTATTGCGCCTAGACGACCCGGATGTTGAATTGAATCTGGAATCCGAACAGCGCGATGAAGATGGCGCACACCACCTGCGATTCTCCCAGCGGTACAAGGAGATCACTTTGTGGCCTTCCGGCCTGAGTGTTCACCTCGACCCGGATGGAAATGTCGGCTCCATGGATGGCGCCTACGCGCCAACTCCAACAGGCGTTCCCACCGTCCCCATCCTTACTGCCGAAGACGCCGCCGCCCATGCGAAAAGTCCGAATGCGCCGAACGGAACTGCCAGCGATTTTGTCCTGGTGATCTATTCCCCACTCAATCTACCCACTCGTCTTGCGTGGAAATTCAAGTATTCCACCGATTTGCTCCATTCCTGGTTGATGGTCATCGATGCGGAAGATGGGCGGATTCTAAATCGCGTCAGCCTGGTATTGGACGCGTCGGTGCCTGGTTCCGCCAACGACCTCGAAGGATTGAACCAGAACTTCAACGTCTGGTCCGACGCCGGCAAGTTCTACATGATCGACACAACCAAGCAGAGTTTCAATCCAGCCTTCGACCCGGTCAAAGATCCCCACGGCGCCATTTCAATTTTCGATGCGCGGGAAGTCGCGAGCCAGGACCTCAAGACGATTTTTTTGGTTGATTCCATCAGCGCCACCACTTGGCTCCCCGACGCCGTCAGCGCCTTGTTCAACTTCTCCAAAACTTACGACTATTACCTCCAGCGCCACGCCCGGAACTCGCTCGATGGAAATGGCGGTAACATTCAGGCGGTCGTCCGCATTTCCCAACTGGACAATGC
>DASYTB010000266.1:0-11732 GCA_036002705.1 Verrucomicrobiia bacterium | reverse complement strand
GTGCGGCCAAATTCACCGCCCCACACCACAAGAGTATCGTCCAGCAATCCGCGAGCTTTCAGGTCCTTAACCAATGCGGCCTGCGCCTGGTCCACCTCGCGGCAGACTTTCTCGAAATCGCCCTGGAGATTCTCGCCCGGGCCTCCGTGGCTGTCCCAATTCGTGTGATAAAGCTGAACAAATCGAACACCCCGTTCCACCAGTCGTCGCGCCAGCAGACAATTCCGCGCAAAAGACGGCTTTTCTTTTTCGATGCCGTAGAGCCGAAGCGTCGCCTCGCTTTCGCCCGATAAATCAATCAACTCCGGCGCGCTCGATTGCATTCGATACGCCATCTCGTAAGCCGCAATTCGCGTCGAAATCTCCGGATCGCCCGTTTCGACCAGCCGCGCCAGGTTCAAATCGCGGATCGCATCGATCGTCTGCCGCTGCTTGACCGAAGTGATTCCACGCGGCGAACTCAAGTCGAGGATCGGATCGCCACCGCCACGAAACGGCACGCCCTGGTAAGTCGTGGGCAGAAATCCGCTGCCCCAATTCACCGCGCCTCCCCGCGGCCCACGCGGACCCGACAATAAAACGACAAACCCCGGCAGATCGGTCCCTTCACTGCCGATTCCATACGTCACCCACGCGCCCATGCTCGGCCGTCCAAATTGGCCCGAGCCTGTATTCATGAAGAGCTTCGCGGGTGCGTGATTGAACAGCGTGGCCCGACACGCCGGCATCAACGAAATCTCATCCACGACCGTCGCGGTGTGCGGAAACAGCTCGCTCACCCAAATCCCGCTCCGACCCTGTTGTTTAAAGGCGCGTCGTGTCCCCAGGAGCTTCGTGCCATGGCTGCTGCTCATGAACGCAAAACGCTTCCCCTTGATAAAAGAGTCCGGAATCGGTTGCCCGTTCAACTCAACCAATTTCGGTTTGTAATCAAACAGCTCGAGCTGGCTCGGCCCGCCCGCCATAAACAAATAAATGACATTTTTGGCGCGGGGCTCGAAGTGCGGACGCTTCCCGAACGCCGGATCACCGCTCAACGCTTCCGCAAAGGCACACTTTTCGCCGAGCAGAGAGCCCAGAGCGATTGATCCCAAGCCCATTCCGCACCGGCTGAAAAAATGCCGGCGCGTCAGATGCTGAAGGTTTTCAGGGAAGGGATTCACCTTTGATCCTGGGAAAGCGGACTGGCGGATTGAATGTACGCCAAAAGCTGCTTCGCCTTCTGAACCTTATCTCGCCCTAAACCATTTACTTTCATACTTATTTTATAATCTCCTGAAAGCATCTTCGCCAAGTCATTCTTCGCATCGCCTTCCGTTAGCTGACCGGCGGCTGATCACGAAACTTCCAACGGAGCACGGACATTTCTATCCGCGCGAAGCGTACGCAATTCCGCGCCGTTATGGGCGGACAAGAATGTCCGTGCACTGTTGTTCCGCTCTTTTTGAACTCCTACAGTTGATGCAGGAATGTACTGAACAATGCTGTTGGACAAATCATGACGCCGACTGTCAAAAAAGTTCCTGCTGACAACGTTACGAGGAGCCGCGACGGTCAATACCACGCGAGGTCATTTCGATAGGCGAACGCGAAATGACCGGGCGGAATTTACGGGAGGACGAGGCGGAAGAATTCGGATGATCGACGGGGGAGATTGATTGGGAACTGGATTTTCGTCGCGACGGGGGCGGCTGGGAAGTTGGTCACGGTGGTCCATGCGCCAACAAGGTTTGTGGCGCTCTCGATGCGAGAAGAACGGCCGGCCGGTGGTTGGAAGCTGAGGCGCGGACTGCCCGTTTGGAGATCGACGTTGATCGCGAGGCCGTCGCTCAGTGAGGCGATGGCGGGGGAACTGGTCGCGGAGCCGAGCGGATTCGTGATCAAAACGGTATAGGCGCCGGCGCTGGCGCTGTTGAAACTTTCCAGCGTGAGCGTGGCGCTGCTGGCGCCGGGAAGATCCACGCCGCCAAATTGCCATTGGTAATTGAGCGGAGGCGCGCCTCTGGCAGCGACGCTGAGCTTCATGGCGGCGCCGGCCGCGCCGGAAACATTGGCGGGCTGAGTGACAATATAAGGCGCCAGAACGCCGCGGATGGCGGTTAGTTCCAGATCGAAGCTGATGTCGCTGCTGTCGAGCGCGCCCTGATGCATTTCGCAGGCGAGAAGATTGGGGCCGCTGGCCAGCGCCGCCGAGGGCACGTTGGTGCTGATGGGGATGCTTTCATCCGGCGGGCCAAAGGCGGTCAAAGCGAGTGTATCGTAAGACAAAGGGCCGTCGGGCAGATTGTCGCGGAACAACTCGACGCCATTGAGGTAAATGACCGGGCCGTCATCCCGGATGATGCGAAAGCGAAGGCCCGTGATGGTCTCGGGAGTGCTCACGTTGAAGGAGCGCCGGAAATAGGTGGTGACATATTTGTTATTGGAATCGGGACCGAAGCTTACGACCGTCGCTTCATCCCCGTCACCGTAGCCGAGTTGAGCCGGGCCATTGCTCCAACCGCTGTCGTTATACGCAGCTAGCGTCCAATTAGAGGCCTGGAGCGAACCGCGATCCCAATATTTCCAGGAGGACCCCATGGGGATCAAAATCTCGTTGGTCGTGTATCCGCTGACAACGTGCACCGTGATAGGGGCGCTGGTGGAATTAACCAGGCTATCATCCGTGGCGACCGCGGTGATGGTGTGTGAACCACGTGGCGCCGGCCAGGTGAGGTTAAAGGGCGGGTTGGAACTTTCGCCAAGAAACGCGCCGTTTGTGTAATAACGCACCTTGTAAATGGCGCCGTCTGAATCAAAGGCGTTTACACGGAACGCAATATTTCCGGCAGGAAAACCGCTTTGATCGGCAGGGCTGCTCAAGCTGACGGCAGGTGTCTGATTGAGCGCGTTCAGCGGCGGATAGAGTTGCGCAGTGGGAACGGGCTGACGGGCCAGACCGGGAGCGGACCAGGCCAGCTGGACGCGGGCTTTTCCGCCGGCGTTGTAATACTCAAGTTTCAGATCGTAGAGCTGACCGGACTGGAAGTTAATCGTGGCGCTATCCTCGGTTTCGGCGTGATCGGTCCAATTATCGATCAGCTTCGTCCCACTGATCCAAAGGCGGACTCCATCCGCACTGAGCGTATAGAACGTGACGGGCCCGGTCACGAGCGCCTGGATGCGGCCCGTCCAGCGGACCGTAAAGCCATCCGCGGGAATTCCAGGCCATGGCTGATCCGTCCAGGTAAAATCGATTGTGGGATCGACGCGACGGATGGACGCGCTGCCAAAAGCGAGATCGGAGAAATAGTCCGCGCGAAGGCCGAAGCCGCTGCCGATGATGGGCGGATGAATTGTGACGCTCACGGGAGCGCTCACGCTCGAGCCGAGCTCATTGTCATGCGCCTTCACGCTGAGTTGGCGCGTACCAGTGCCGGGCGTGGCCCAAATCATTCGATAAGGCGCATTGGTGACTTCGCCAATCCTCACCGCGCCATCGAAAAACTCAACTTTGGTCACGGTTCCGTCCGCATCGGCCGCCTGGGCCTCCAATTGAATAGTCGTGGGCAACGTGAACTCAGCATCGTTGACTGGACTGGTGAGCGACACCGCGGGAAGCTGGTTGAGATGGTTTGGACGGCCAGGTGTCAGCCCGCTGGCAAACCAGTTTGTCGGCTCATTGCCAAAGGCTGACGAATTGAGCCGCTGCAAAGCCGGACCATCGCCATCAGCCGCGACGGGCCACGGGGCGCGGTCATTGTAGCGAACATCATCGACGACGATATATGAGATCACGCCGTTCGTGGCCGGCGGGTCCGGCCGCTGCAATTCCAACCATTCGCCACTGTCCTGCAGTTTGCCAGCGAAGGGCCCGAAGATTGGAACATTCGAGGGAACGGCATACTTCGCGCGAAAGATTTGCGGATCGAGGCCGACGACGAGGGCCAATCCATTCGCCGCGAGCGTGGTTTGGGGCGGGAATTCAAAGCCTAAACCATTGATGCGCCAGGTGTTGGTCGGATGCGCCGGGTCGAAGAGATCAATGGACTCGGGAGTAATATTCAGCAGCTCGATATATTCGTCGTAATTCGTAGCCGGATGATAATGAATCTCGTTGATCACCACCGGTCCAACTCGCGGGCCGGCATTCGCCTGGCCGAAGGTCGTGGCAACCTGTGGCGGAAAGAATTCCTCCCCGGCGCCGTTCAGATAACGGCCAAAGGAGACGCTGGCGGCGGAGGGGCCAAATTTGAAACCGTGCGAATAGCCGGTAAGATTCGTCGTGCCCGGCGAACCGCTGAAAAGATAAATCTCCTCGCCGAGGGAGCTGAGAGAAAACGGAGAGGTTCCGGAGTTGAACATCGTTTCTGCGAACGCGAGATACCCGCGCGGAGTGATGATCGTGCCGTCCGGGATGCGGAATTTCCAGGGCTCACCTGGATCGTCCGTGAGAAACCAACCGCCCAAATTGACGGGCGCGGTCGTGGGATTGTAGAGCTCGATCTGGTCCAGGTCCGGCGGGACGCTGTGAGCCAGGATTTCATTGATCACGACGAGCGGGATCGAAGGCGTCGGATCATCGCGACCGGGCGACCCACCAGGATTAGCGCTGGCGCGCCACTGCCGGCCATCATCGGGATCGACTGCTCCACTCGGGCTGACGGGAACAAGAGAAAAACCAAAGCCGTCCGAGGCAACGGGCCAAGGCGCGCGATCGCCGTACGAGACGGAGAGAATTTCCGAATCAGCCGCAGTTTGGAGCGTGATTCTCTCCCCGGCATTATCCAGCTTGCCGGCATAGATCCCATCAAGGGCGATGGATGGATAACGGGTGGTGAACGCCGCGGCGTCTCGCCCGAGCAAAAAGAAGGCACCGGGAGCGAGCTGACTTCCATTGGTGAAGGTAAAGGCAATCCCGGTGAAGGTTGCGCCGCCGAGATCGAGCGCGTTCGCGCCGGTATTTTTCAGTTCGAGAAATTCGAACTCATCGCCGTCGATGCCACCGCTGCCGGGAGGATTGTAATGGATTTCGGTCACGCGGAGACCGCTGAAGTCCTGGGCCGGAAAATAGCTGGCTTCCACGAGGGGACTCCAGGAAGCACCGTCCTTCACGCGCGCGCGAACGAGCGTGCTCGTCCTGATGATCAGAGGCACATCGTAGGTGACGGCGGTCGCGACAAACGCGCCGCCGACGGCGCGCGGATCGGAGCCATCGATGGTGTAGAAAATCTCGCCGGCGGCATTGGTGTGACTCAACGCTAGGGCGAAGCCGTTTGGAACCTCACCACCTTCCCTTGCAAACGCTGGAGCGCCCAATGATGGGAAGACACCTGCGTCACGCAATTGATCCAAAACAATACCGGCGCGATATGGAAAATAATTGGCCATCTTATCACGGATGGCGGTTCGCCAACTGTTGGGAGTAATGGGGGAAGTGGGCCGCTGCGCGTCGCCCCAGCGCGCCGACTCGCCCGTAATGGCGCGGTAAATCTCGTTTGTCCTGGCCGCGAACCGCGCGGTGCAGGCGTCGCGGGTCAACGCGCCCGAACCAAAGAAATGTTTCTGGACGCGGTCGCCGACCAGCGTTTTGAATTCGGCGTTGGGGAGTAATTCCGTCCAAAGATAATAGGGGTTGAGACGCTCGGGACCGTCGCCGCGCGAAGGATCGCCGATGGTCGTGGTGCTGATCCGGTTTTCATTCACGTCACCGAGGGACAATTCCGCATCGTGGGTGACAAATCGAAAACCACCGCGTCCGCCATTCCGATCGCGAAAGGTGTAGTAGTTATTCAAGAAGCCATCCTGAAAACCGCCGTAGAGCGGGCCGTCGTAATCCCCGATCCAAAAGATCACCAGGAGGTAATCAACGAGATTGGTCACCTCGAGCAAATTCTCGAAAGCGGGGTTGGGCGTGCCGTCCGTGTTTCGGCCCTGGACTCGAAAGTAGCTGGCATTACTGGCGAATCCGTTGGTGGCCGCCTGCCAGAGGCGGGTCCAGGCCCCGTCGTCTCCGTCGGTCACTTTCATCACGTAGCCCTCTTGCGGATCGGGCTTGAGCACATCCCAATCGTCGGGAGACCCGCCGAAGTAAGAAGAGGCGAAGTTCGCCTCGGGCCGTTCGCAGGTGTTGTACAAACCCCAGTACTGGCCGTTAATGTAAAGATGATACCAGTCTCCGCGTTCGCCTGGTTGTCCAACCGCGAGCAGGGTGTCGCGCGCAAACGGGTCCGGGAGAAAGAGCCCGTTGGGGTCACCTTGAAAAGCCCAGGAACCATCCTGGGAGGTGCGCAGATCAAAGCGGTCAAATTCCGCGGCGCCGGTCGGGCCGAAAAGAGGAAAACGGAGCTTATCGGCTCCATACTGTTCACGCGCCAAAAATCGAAACGAATGTTTCGGATCATCGGCGCCGCGGCTGAAACCGCCGCGAATGCGCGCGCCAGCGCGGAGGGCGATTCCGGCGCGCCCGTCCGGATAAATCAGCTCCAACGAGCAGGGCCGTTCCCAATCCGGACCTTCGCCGTCGGCGTTCGCGTAAATGCCCGTGCGCGCATCAAACAAATCCGCCAGGCGCATCACCAGCGAGAGGGTAGGAATGGCGCGCAAGTCATTCGAAATCGTTCCACTCCACGGCGATTTCTTCACGATGTCCGGGTCCATCCCATAATCCACTTTGTTATCGCCCCATTTGGCGGGCCAACCGGGCGGCGCGAGGCCGTTGGTCGATTGGAGGATGACGTCGCCCAGGAAGATGTAAGTCTGCGTATCAACGTCCGAAGACCACGCGCCCGGTTTCTCCGCTCGCGCCCGAATAATCGTCGTGCCGGAGATCGCAATCGGCGCGCTATAGAGAACACCATTGGTGGCGCTCGGCGAGGAACCGTTCGTGGTGAAATAGATGGAAGCGCCGGCAGTCGCACAGGAGATGCTGAGTGAAAAGTTTGTTTCGTAAAAGCCGCGGGCCTGTGAAAACCGGGTATCAGCGACGAACTCCGCGGCGGCGGAGTTCGGTTTGCCTGGGGTCGGCGTGGCGAGAAAATCATTGGTGGCGCCGTCATCAACGCGCCCATAACTGACGTCTGTCTTCTGTTTCGAAAAGGAAGAAAAGGAGGAAGCGAGGATTCCGTTTGGCTGAACCAGGGCCAGGAATTCGCCGCTGGTTGAGAGTTGGAAGTTTGTGTGCAGGCGCTTTCCGGGGAGGCGGCGATTCTTTCCGGAAGCAAAGACCACCAGGCGGCCACCGGGCGGAAGATTGGTGCTGGGGAACATCCATTTTGCGGGAAGCGCGCTATCATCCGTGAGAAACCAGCCGTTCAAGTTCGCGGCGGCGGCGTCAGGATTAAGAATTTCGATCCAGTCGGAGAAGTCGCCGTCTTCATCGCCGAGAGTTGTGGCATTTGAAGCCATAAACTCCGCAATAAGCGGAACGGCTCTCGCGGAGAAAATGCCCGGAAAACCAAGGAGCAAGGTTGCGACAAGGCATCCCAGCCAGCGACCGAGCGGATTCACACGCGCAAATGTATCGCCCACGCCAGCTTCCAGCAACTGCAATACCAACGCAGGATTACGTTGCTGTTCGCGCCCAACACCGGCAAGTTAAAGCCGTGTAGTAGCTTCGCACTATGCGAATCTCATCGATTATCGTGATCCTCGGACCCCATTTTGCGGATAAGCCAGCTGCGAAAGTTCAATCATGCAAAACAACACTCCGAAACTGGTTTTTGTCGCCTTCGCGCTATTTGGGCTGTTGAGCATCGCCCTGTTCTATGAGGGAATCGGACGGTTAAAGGCGACGGGGACACCGCCATTCGGCGAGGGATTGTATTCGGTAGCCTCTTTTCTACGCTGTCCGCCGACTGCACGGCTGGTTCGCCTTGCTTCCCCACGTTGGCGTATCGCCGTTTGGCTGCTTGGGTTAATTCTTCCTGTAACCGCGGGCGTTCTGAGCTTCCGCTCTAAGGGTCCGGTCCTGGGTTTTGCGATACTCCTCTTATGGGCGGCCGTCACTGGGGTCCTCGGCTTTTGGACGTGGTTGTTCAGCGCTTTCCACGCGCTTAAGGTGTAGACGCGAAGGGCGCGACGGGATTGGCCGGGAACGGTTGAGGCTTATCGAAAGGGCGCTTCTTCCCGCTCCAGCGCCTCGGTTATCTCCGCCTGGTATCTGTCCAGCGCGTCTGGGCTCACATTGATGAGGCGCAGGAACGCCGGTTGCGGCAGGGCGACGTACTCAGGACAAGTGTTTTGGGGGATGGCTCTATGGGCCAGAACATTTGCAAGATAAATGAGGGCGGCCAAGCCCTTCTGCCGGTTGGACGGGGCCGTTGGAGCGTGGTGGAACTCAACGGCCGAAACGATGCTTTCCGGAAATTTCCAGCGTTGAAGCAACCGCGCTCCGACATCGGGATGGGTCACTTTCAAAACCCGCTTCTCTGCTTCGAAGAAAGCGGCATTCGCCGCCCTGGTTTCGTCGGCGAGCTTGATGTATTCAGCTCCCAACGCATGGGTCAGCACTACCTTGCCCACGTCGTGGAGCAGGCCGGCCGTGAAAGCCACCTCCGGATCAGATGCTCCGGTGTCATTTGCCAAAATCTTCGCCGCCACGGCGCAGGCCAGGGAATGACGCCACAAATCGAACCGTTGGAAGCCGGTCTGCCCCGAATCCCCAAGCAAGGGCGACGCGATGACCTTCGTGACGATTTGATAAATCTCCCGGAGGCCCAATCTCATGATCGCCTCCTGGAGAGTCTCGATTCGACGGTTGGATGCAAAAAAAACGGTGTTGGAAATGTGCAGAACGTCGGCGGTTAAGCCGGCATCCAGGCGAATGGCATCCGCGAGAGACTCACTATTTCCCTCCGGGTCCTGCAACAACACCAATAAGCGAGGGATAAGCTCAAAGGCGGGAGGAAGAAACGCGATTTGTTCGACGGATCTAAGAATATCCGACGGGCTTCGCATTATTTTTGAATCGGACATACCTTACGAGCGTCGCCTCGCGCGAATGTGACCAGCGAGTTCCAACGGGTTATACGGGGATTAGCGCGGGAGTAAAAGCCTAATTTCAAGAAAGCTCAAGAAAGCCTATATTACTATGCCAAAAAGCCCTCGCGACAAACATCAACAAAACGTGGTCTGCGTGCAGCGCCGACGGACACCTCACTGCACTAGCGTGCCACCGGGGGAAAAGCCAGGAATTTCGATACTACTTTGTCTTTGTCGTTGCTGTTGCTTTTGCCGCTGCTCTTGCCGACAGGCGAGAGAATTCCGCTGACGCTTACCTGGCTGAAGTCGAAGGCCGAGGAGTTTTCAGGCGGGCCGACCGCGGAAACCTGGAATGTGACCGGGCCGGCGTTGGATCTTAAATTGAGACCGAGAGAATAGTTGGCGAGGCCGTCCACAACGGAAATACGAGCAATGACTTTGTGATAGCCATCGAGGCTCGAGCGAACCTCCAGGAATTCACCCGGAGCCGCCTGGCCTGTTCCCTGAATGGTTAAATGATCGACGGAGAGTCGCGTCTTGTCTTCGGAAACCGGGACCGTGATTTGGAAGACATTGGCACTACCACCATCACCGTCTTTTCTGTCGTCCTTATTGTTTTCGGGGTAATCGTTCTTATTATCAATAATCTTTCCTTTGGCGGCACCTTTGCCGTGGTCGTGGTCCTGGAGCGGTTCCGAAGTCGTGGCAAGGACGGTGATTCTTTGAGTCCCGTTGGGCAGTTGTTGAGTGATGATCACGGGCGGCCGCGGACCGGTGGGCGGAGGTGGAGGAGGTTCGACCGGCGGAAGGGTGATGGTAGGAAGCGGGGCGGTGTTGAGAGCAGAAGTGAGGGCCGAGCCACTGTATTGAGAGACAACGTTCGCGATTGGCACGGCACCGGCGGCGGCATCATGGAGGGCAGTTTTCGCGGGATTTTCGGCGACGGTTTGGACGTGGGCGACTTCGGCGAGACCCGCCGTGCCGAAGCTCACTTGGTCGATGGCATGATAGGAGTCGGAAACGATCTGGACAGCCCCATTGAGGAGCGGCGTCGCGAGGGTCACGTGAGCGGCAGCAGCAAACATGGCCAGGAGTTGCGAGAGACTGGCGGCGGTGCCAAAGAGAGAATCGCCGGTGGCGGTGGGTTGCGAAATGAGGCGTTGCGCGAGGGTCGTGTAGAACGAATTGGAGGCGACATCGGCGGAAACATTGCCGGCTCCGTTGAGAATGGCGGCGATTTGTTCGGCGGCAGTTTGGAGTTCCGCGCCGAAGCGGAAGAGTTCGAACGAATCCGCGCGGCTGGTTTGGAGTTCCTCGCGCAGGTCGCGATAGATGATGGGCATTCCGGGCGTGGGCTGGAGGCCGATCGCGCGCCACACGATGTCCCCAGCTTGTGCTGTCGTCAGGCCCTGATCGAGCAGAGCGGAGTAGAGCGAACTGACGGGCGAGATCACGGTGGGAACGCCTGTGCCGAGCGCGGTGGCGGGTGCACGCATCGGGACGGTCACAGGCAGACCAGTGAATGAATCAATTCCGTCGACCGCGACGATTTGGCCTTCCTTCGCATCAAAGATGCCGTTGGCGTTGAGGTCGAAAGAGGCGGGCACGTTCAGTTGATAATTCCCGTCCTGATCGGTGATGGCGGAGGGTTCACCGGCATCGAGCTTCATGTTGAAATTCGCGTCGAAAAACACCGTGCCGCCGACCACTGGACCATCGAAGAAGCTGCCGCCGTTCGCGAGGTTAAACCCGACGGTGCCGGTGAACACGCCGAAGATATCAATGCTGAATTTCACCTTGCCGGATTCGGTGATCCAGCCATCGAGGCTCGCCAGAGTGATGCCGAAGACCTTGAGCGTGCCGTCGGCGTCGCCCGAGAAGGAGTAGCCGCCAGAATCGCGAGACAATCCGATTTTCAGAGTGCCTGTGAATCCATTCCCGTCCACTGAGAGGTTGACGCTGGCGCTCGCATTGAAGTCAAAATGCCCGTCGCTGCGAACAAACCCGCTGAAGGAAAAGACCTTAAAGCCCCACATGCTCGCGTTCATCGTAACGTTGGCACGAAAGAGGCCGGATGAAACAACGAAGCTCATTGAGCCGGTCAGGGTGAAGCTGGAAATGCTGAGCGAGGCGTTGGTCACGCTGACCTGGAACGTGTTGGCCGCGATGCCGAGAGTCGAAACACCCCTGGTGTTGATCTGAAGGCGGAACGATCCCGTCAAATCAAATCCGGTGACTGCAGTGAAATTCGGGGTTGGGTCTGAGCCGACTTTGATTTGCAGGTCAAGGGCAACACCGGCATTCGTGCCGGTGCGGATCGTACCGCTGCCGCTGACGGTCGTGGTCACATTCAGGAAGCTGAAGCCGGCATCAAAATCGACGTCAAGGCCCGCGGTCGAAAAGGTCAATTCGGCGTAACCGTTCAAGCCGAAGAGGCTGGAGGCAGCGAAGTCCATGGAGCCGGCCACGGCGACCCGCACGGTGTGGGCGGCCAGGTCGAATGATGAAGAACCGGTGTTAAAAGCGCCGGTGCTTCGATTGACACTCACGCGACTGACGGTCGTCAATGAACCGGTGGTGTTGATCTCAAGATAGAAACGGCTGTCGAACGTAAACTCGGAGCCGGAGCGGGTAGTGCGTCCGCCCGCCGCAAGACTGATGGACGCAATTATACCGGCGCTATTGATTGTAAACGAACCATCCGAAGACAAGATGAGGCCCGACGCGACGCGCGAAAAGTCCAGGTAGGCGTCGAGCGTGACAGAAAGATC
>DASYTB010000265.1:0-9005 GCA_036002705.1 Verrucomicrobiia bacterium | reverse complement strand
GGGAACATGATCGTGGATATCGGCGGCGGCACGTGCGAAATCGCGATTATTTCGCTCGCGGGGATTGTTTTCAGCCGCAGCTTGCGCGTGGGCGGCGACGAATTCGATGAAACCATCGTCGCGCACATGAAACGAGCGTATAATTTAATGATTGGCGAACGAACCGCGGAGGAAATCAAAATCCGCATCGGTTCGGCCTTTCCGCTGGAGCAGGAGTTAACGATGGAGGTCAAGGGGCGTGATTTGAGCGCGGGACTTCCCAAAACGATTACGATTCGAAGTGAAGAGATTCGTGAAGCTTTGAAGGAACCGCTGACCAGCATCCTGGAATCGGTCCGCATCACACTGGAACGCTGCCCGCCTGAACTCAGCGCCGACTTGATCGAGCGCGGGATTGTGATGGCCGGCGGCGGGGCGCTGCTGCGGGGTATTGACCGCCTTGTGGCCGAGGAAACCGGGTTGCCCGTGCATATTGCGGACGATCCGCTGACCGCAGTCGCGGAGGGAACAGGGCGCGTGTTGCAGGAGCTTTCATTCCTTCGAAGAGTCGCTTCTTCCAGCAGAACGTAATAGCGAGGCAGGACAGGCGTCCCGCCTGTCCTGAACGGGTGCCTCGCCCGTTCAGCGGAGTGCGGGGAACCTGTGCGCGCAGATCCACGGATTTGAAAGCGGTCCGGCGAGGGCGCCGGACCGGGACAGGCGGGGCGCCTGTCCTACCTGCGCTCCAGCTAAGGCCAGCCGTTCGTTTGCCCGATAGAGTAATGATCGGGTGCGAATGTTAAAAAGACCACACTGGATTGGTCTCATTATTGCCGTGTTGCTCGCGATACTTCTTTTGAATCTCCCGAGCAATGCCGCCTCGCGCCTAAAGGCCGCTGTCAGTTCCCTCTTTTTTCCGCTTTTCGGCCTGGCCAACTCCGCCCAAAAGCTCGGGGACTCCGCCGGAATACGGGCGATTCCAAAAGGCACTCTCATTACCGAATTGCAGACCCTCCGTCACGAAAACGAAGAGTTAAAAATTCAGGTGATGCAAGCGCAGGAGACCGCGCGAGAAAATGACATGCTGCGCGAGGCCGTGGCCTGGCAGAAAAAACTGCCTTGGAACAAGCGTTTGGCGCGCGTGATTGGCCGTGACCCGGCGAACTGGTGGCGGACGATTCAGATCGATTTGGGCAAAAACGCGGGCGTGACCAAAGACATGCCGGTGATCACCCCGGATGGTTTGGTGGGGAAGGTGCAGGAGGCTGGAGCGAGCACTTCACGCGTCGTTCTCTTGGGCGATCCGCAGTGCAAGGTCGGAGCCGTAGTGGATAACCCAGGCGGCCGGGATACCGGCATTGTCGGTCCGGGGGAAGCGAGCGTCCTGGATGAATCAATTCTCGAAATGACCTTTCTCCCGCGGCATAGCCAGGCCGTTCCAGGCCAAAAAGTCTTTACCAGCGGGTTGGGCGGGGTTTTTCCAAAAAACATTTTGATCGGGCAAATTACGCAAACCAACAGCATCGGTTATGGTTTGTACTTGGAAGCGCGCGTGAAGCTCTCGGCAAATCTGCGCGACTTGGAGGAGGTATGGGTAATTTATCCGTGATGTTTTTATCTCGGTTCATCGACTCCCCTGGGAGCACGCCCGTCCCGGGCGCTGCAGCCTGCGAATGCTCGTTACCGAAGCGGAAACCGAACTCTCTGCGTCAACGTGAATTGCAGCGCCCGAGAC
Source organism: Verrucomicrobiia bacterium (assembly GCA_036002705.1). Taxonomy (GTDB): domain Bacteria; phylum Verrucomicrobiota; class Verrucomicrobiia; order Limisphaerales; family SXQI01; genus DASVNK01. The sequence continues at coordinate 7,291 of DASYTB010000265.1, read as the reverse complement.
GGGCGCGCTCCCAAGGCGCGACGTACTGTGGGATCAGAAGGAAAGGAAGCGCTACGTGAACCACGAAATCCGTCCGACGAATTGGGTGGCGTTGACGGTTTTTATCGTCGCGGGCTATGCCCTGATTTTCGCGGAGAGCCGTTTCACCGCCTTTCGTGATTTCACCGGGACACAAATCGGCTTCGTTCCCGGCCTGATGGTCTATGCGGCCTTGGGGTTTCGGTTGGAAATAGCTCTCGGTTGCGCCTGCCTTTTCGGCCTGCTGTTCGACTCGCTGTCGGCCAACTTGCTGGGCACGACCTTTTGTTCGCTGGCGGTCATCGTCCTCGGCGCATCCCGATTTCGGGAGTATCTTTTGTCGGAACAATTCACGACGCATTGGGTGCTCGGCCTGGCCGCGAGCGCTTTGGCCCCAGGAATCTCGGTTACAATTTTGAATATGGCAGGGGCCGAACCATTGATCGGAATCGGCTCATTGTGGCATTGGGCGCTAATGACCGCTGGCGGAGGGCTTGTGACTCCAGTATGGTTCAAGCTTTTTAACCGGCTCGATGACGCTTCACGCTACAAAGAAATGCCCGAATCGGCCTTTCGCCCCGACCGGCAGATAGCCCGCGGGAGGCGGTAAAGCAAAATTGAGACGCGAATTGCACGAATTAACACGAATTCAAACATGGCCGAGCTGATTTTCAAAAATGAAGTGTTTCTGCTCGCAGGTTTCACAATGGAAATCCAGCGAAAGTTGGTCTTCATTAATTCGTGTCCATTCGTGTAATTAGTGTCTAACCATGTTGGTTCTTGACCAGGTTAAGCGCGGTGACCCCAGGTTGCGATACCTGGCGGCGGGGTTTTTCCTGGGCTTTGCGGTTCTCCTGGTGGGGTTGTGGTACGTGCAGATCGTTTCCCAGCGCAAATATGCCGAAAGCCAGAAAATCCAGTCCTTTCGAACCGTCCGTGTGCCGGCGGCGCGCGGACGAATCCTGGATCGGAACGGACAAGTGCTGGCCGACAACCAGCCCCGCTTTAACATCAATCTGTTTCTGGAGGATATTCGTCCCCAGTTCATTTACGAATACACCAATGCAGTCCGAAAGGAATTTGTGGCGGCGCATCATCGCAAGCCGAAAAAGGACGAACTATTCGAGTTGGAAAAACTGGCTCGTTACCGCGTGGTCAGCAACATCGTTTGGAAGGTCAGTTCAGCAGTTTTGCCGCAACCGCTTGCGCTCAATCCATTTGTGTTCGAAAAGAGCTATACGGAAAAACGGGCCATCCCTATGTCGATTGTGACGGATCTAACCGCCCAGCAAATCGCGCTGTTCACCGAAAAGAACTCCGACCTGCCCGGCATTGAACTCGAGGTCGAGCCGTACCGCTTTTATCCCTACGGCTCACTCGCGGCGCATGTCCTCGGCTACGTTCAGCGCGAGCAGCACGAGGAGAAGTCCGAGGACAACGAAATCTCGTTTCATTACCGTTTGCCGGATTACCAGGGTGTTACGGGTCTGGAAGGCGGGTTCGATGAGGATCTGCGCGGCCACGCGGGGGCGAAGGCCATTCTCGTGAATAATATTGGATACCGTCAGAGTGAGGAGACTTGGGTGGAATCGTCGCCCGGAAAAAGTGTTGTCCTCACGCTCGACCTCGATATTCAGAAGGCCGCCGAGCGCGCCTTGTTAATGTCGGGACCGGACACGCGTGGGGCGGCGGTGGTGCTGAACTGCAAAACGGGCGACATTCTCGCCATGGCCTCCGCGCCATCTTACGATCTGAATATGTTCGTGCGTCCCCGCGATTTTGGCACCAATGATTGGGATCGGTTGCGGGACGACGTGCTGACGCCGCAATATAACCGTGCATTGCAGGGGGCATATCATCCGGGCTCAACCTTCAAGATCCTCGTGGCTCTGACATGTTTTGAAAACGGGATCATGGGTCCGGAGGACACGATGACCCATCCCGGTTACTATAAGTTGGGTAAGCGGCCGATTCATGACCTCGCACCTGCCGGAACATACAATTTCAAGGAAGCCTTCAAGCATTCCTGCAATTCCTATTTTATTGACTTTGGGCTCAAGGCGGGAGTTGAGAAGCTCGAAGAAATGGGGCAACGGTTCAATCTCGGCCAAAAAACCGGCGTGGTTCAACCGGCGCTCGAGCAGGCAGGGTATTTTCCGTCTATCGGCCAAAAAGTGACGAAAGACGGCGAACGCTGGACGGATTGGCACTCGGCCATTCTTTGCATTGGCCAGGGTGAGATCATGGTCACGCCTTTGCAGATGGCTTTGATGGTGGGAGCAGTGGCGAACGGAGGCAAATTGTTGAAACCGCGGCTGGCCGTGCAACTGGAGGATCCGATCTCGAAGACCGGTCTCGAAAGCATGCCGCCCGCGCAGGTCGAACGCGAGATAAACGTGAGCCCAAGAAGCCTGGAATTGGTTCGCCAGGCAATGCGCGCCGACGTCGAGGAAGAAGGGGGCACGGGCAAGCTCGCGTTTATACCCGGAATGGGAATTTGCGGAAAAACGGGAACAGCGCAGATCAAGAAGAATGGGCGCATTGACCATGTCACGTGGTTCGTTTCGTTCGCGCCGTTCGATAATCCCAAATACGCGGTGGTCATAATGGTGGAAAGCGGTTCTTCTGGCGGTGGAACCTGCGCTCCGAAAGCAAAAGAGATTTACAAAACCATTCAAAGACTCGATCTGGATCGATTAAAGCATATGGCTGGAGAGTGAGTTTGAGTTCGACACTAATTACACGAATTGGCACGAATGTACATGAACAAGAGATGTTCGACCTCCACGTCATTCGTGTGAATTCGTGTCGTCGGAAAACTAAATGTTCGAAGCGGAATTAACTCAAAAAGAGCCGAAGATCGATTGGCTGATGCTGGCGTCCATCGCCGGGCTGATGCTGATTGGCGTCGCGTTTATTTTCAGCGCTTCGACCGCGAGCGATCCCAATAGCAATTTCTGGGTGAAACAAATCATCGCCTATGGTTTGGGAATTGCCCTGGGCGGCGCGATCTGCTTTATCCCCTACGAGACCCTTTCTCGCTTTTCGATTGTCGCGTACTGGATTTCAATCATTCTGCTGATTTCCGTAAAATTTTTCGGTAAATCAGTGCTGGGGGCCAAGAGATGGATCGATATTGGCTCTTTTCATTTTCAGCCTTCCGAATTTGCCAAGCTTGCCTTTATCTTCATGCAAGCCAGCTATCTCAGCCGCCCGAAGGAGGAACTGCGCGATGGAAAGCTCTTCATTAAGGCCCTGGCCATGACAGCGTTGCCTTTCGTGATTATATTAAGAGAGCCGGACCTCGGTTCGGCGCTGGTCCTATTTCCCATTGGGTTGGCCATGATGTTTGTGGCGGGAGTGCCGATGAAATTTCTGCGAAGATTTATAGGAGGAGTTGCCTTCCTCATCGCGCTCATTTTGGTTGATATCCTTCTCGCTCCGCCGAATTGGCAGATCAAGCTGGAAGGCTATCAACGCCAGCGGTTGCTGGTTTATTTCGGAAAGGATTTTGCTCCGCGGAATGCCACGGACGCGGAGCGGGAAAGCGCTCGGCAGCAACAGAAAGCGAAAAGTTACAACGTCGAGCAGGCATTGATTTCTGTCGGATCAGGCGGACTGACCGGCAAAGGCTGGCGGCAAGGCACCCAGAACGCTCTGGGTTATCTGCCGCGAGCCGTGGCGCATAACGACTTTATCTTCTCCGTGATTGCCGAGGAGAAAGGTTTTTTAGGCAGTGTGATGGTCATCGGATTGTATTCCGTGCTGATTTTCAGCGGAATCAAGATTGCCTCCCAGGCACGCGATCGTCTTGGGAAACTTCTGGCAGTGGGTGTCGTCACCATGCTTTTCAGTCATATATTCATCAATATCGGCATGAACATTCGCTTGATGCCTGTGACGGGTATTCCACTGCCGCTGCTTAGTTACGGCGGAAGTTCGGTGCTCTGCTCGTTGATCGCGATAGGTGTTTTGCAAAACGTCTATATCTATCGAAGATCCTACTAGCATGAGTGACAGAAATTTTTCCCGCCGCCGGAAAGGCCCCATGCGCTTCCGGCCCACCGGTGGGATGAGCACGCCCAAAGCGATTCAAGCCCGAAACGAAGCTTCCACGGAAAACAAAACTCCGATCGAGGAAGTTTTTGACATCAACCGTCATCACAAGGAAATCGAGCAGGCCGAGAATCTGGCTGCCGGTCTTCCCGCCAGCTCGCAAGCCGAAGCGGAAGAAACCTCGACCGCCAGCTACAAAAAGGAATATCGGCAACCGCACTTCGAGACACCCGAGGAAGTCAAGGAAGAGGGCGATGGGTTCAAGCCGGTCGATGTTCCCGACCCGCGACCCGAGGGAATCGTGGAAACGATTCGCGCGGCGGCGAACAAAGTGATCCGGCGCGTGCAGCGCATGGTCAAGCCGGTCAAGCGTATCCACAAGGAAGTGATTATCAACGCGGAGTCGCTTGAGATTCGCGTGGCGGTCCTTGAAGACGGCAAGCTCGAGGAATTCACCATCGAGCGCACGAGCGACGAACGACTGGTCGGCAGCATTTTCAAAGGCAAGGTCAAAAACCTGCAGGACGATTTAAAAGCAGCTTTCGTGGATATCGGGTTCGAGAAGAACTCGTTTCTTCATTACTGGGACATCGTTCCCGCCGCCTTCGATAGCGGGGTGGAACTGGTCGAGCGGGAAGGCCGCCGTCGGGATAAGCCTCGGATTACGCAAAAGGATATTCCGCGCCTCTATCCGCCGGGCAGCGAGATTATCGTGCAGGTCACCAAAGGACCCATCGGCACCAAGGGTCCTCGCGTGACCACGAATCTGGCCTTGCCGGGACGCTACTTGGTCCTGCTGCCCAATTCCGATCAAAGCGGCATCTCCCGCAAAATCGAGCATCCGGAGGAGCGGCAGCGCCTCAAGAAGATCGTTCGTGAGCTAAGCATACCGGACGGCATGGGGGTGATCATCCGGACGGTGGGCGAAGGCCAGCAGGCCCGCTATTTCGTGCGCGACCTCGCCTTGCTGTTGGAAGAATGGCAGGAGATCCAGGAGCGCATCAACAGACAACCGCCCGCCACTTGCGTTTTCCAGGAACCCGATCTGGTGGAGCGGACAGTGCGCGACTTCCTGACCGAGGATGTCGAACGGATTGTGATCGATAGCAACAAACAGTTCGACCGCATCCGCGAGATGATTGGCCGCATCTCCAAACGCTCCGTTTCGAAAGTGAAACTCTATTCGGAACACCAGCCGATCTTCGACCGCTTCAACATCACGCGGCAGCTTGAAACCGCGTTCTCCCGCCAGGTGCACCTGAAGAGCGGTGGGTACATCGTCATCGACGAAACCGAGGCGCTGGTGGCGATTGACGTGAACACCGGCCGCCACAAGAGCAGCGGCCGCGACCAGGACTCAACCATTGTCAGGGTTAATCTCGAAGCTGCGGAAGAGATCGCCCGCCAACTGCGCTTGCGCAATATGGGCGGATTGATCGTGCTCGATTTCATCGACATGAAGATGCGGCGCGACCAGCAGGGGGTCTACAACAAGCTTCGCGAGGGTCTCCGCCGCGACAAAGCGAAGACACACGTCCTGCCCATCTCTCAACTTGGCCTGCTCGAGATGACCCGCCAGCGGCATTCTGAAAGTGTCCGCGCCGCCGTCTATGACGATTGCCCCTATTGCAAGGGGCGCGGCAAAGTGAAGAGCGCCCTCACGATGAGCGTGGAAATCCAGCGCAAACTCAGCGAAATCCTGCGGCGACGGCAGCGCGACGAATCGGATTTCCAACTGCGCATCGTGGTGAATCCGACCGTCCTGGAACGCCTCCGTACGGAAGACGAAAAGCTCCTGATCGAATTGGAGAAACGCTACTTCGGCAAACTATCGTTCCGCGGCGATCCCGCGTTTCATTCCGAGCAGTTCAAAATCGTGAATGTTGCGACGAACGAAGAACTCGCCAGCGTCGGAAGCTAATGTCCTTTTTCTGGAGTCGGCGGCCGCTTGCCTTGGCGCCGCCGATTTCGGACTTTGGATGAGCGCGCGAGAAACCGCCTCGCGCTTCCTACCGCGGTAGCGACCACTTCCACGACGTCCGATTAAATGCGGCGGCCGCGATCCCATGAACCAGGCCATCCCTCCGCTGCAGCGCTCGCTGCAAGGCATTTGCGGTCAGTGCCGCAGGCAAACGTTTTGTCAAACCAGGGCGCCCGATTGGAGGCCTGCTTCCGCTAAACAATTCTTTGCAATCACGACGCTAATGGCACAATCGGGCATGCAGATGGGGCTCGAAGGAAAGCGAGTTGCAGTGTTTGGATCGTCGAGCGGTATAGGTCGGGCCATCGCGCTCCGGTTCGTCGCCGAGAGATGTCACGTAAAAGGTTTCGATCGGGCATGTTGTGTGGGAATCGACACAACCGAAGGAGACGTCGGATCATTCGACCAGGTCAGAGCGTTCGCGGGGCTTTGCAACGGGGTCGATCATGTGGTTTTCTCGGTGGGAGTTGGGTCGGGGAAGTTTGGTTTCCCTTTTTGGAATCTCTCCCCAGGCGACTGGGCCCGAGTACTCGAGATTAACTTGATTGGGGCGGTCCATGTGGCGCACGCCTTTGCCCCTGGACTGCTTGCGCGCGGTTCGGGTTCGATGCTTTTTCTTGCCTCTGTAGCCGGGCAAATTGGTTCGCAGACAGATCCACCTTACAGTGCGGCCAAGGCAGGCTTGATTAATTTTATGCAATGCGCGGCCAAGGACCTCGCGCCGCACGGCGTTCGGGTCAACGCGTTGTCGCCCGGCATGGTGCGGACACAGCTCAACGAATCTGTTTGGGCCGCCGCCCAGGGTCAACTGCCGGAGGCTGAAAGGAAAACCTACGAGACCTGGGCAGAGGAAAAAATCCGGAAGGTATCGCCGCTGGGCCGGTGGCAGACGGCCGAGGAATGCGCCGCGATGTCGATCTTTCTGGCTTCGGACCACGCACGGAACATCACCGGGCAAACGATCAACATTGACGGTGGCCAGGTAATGCATGCGTAATCTGCATCCCCTTGAGTGTGCAGCACACATGAAAGTCATAATCACAGGCGGTGGCGGTTTCCTTGGCTCCCAGCTCTGCCGCAAGCTTCTCCAACGCGGGGAGCTCGCCGGTCCATCAGGCGCGCCCGCGAAGATTGCGGAGATCGTTCTGCTGGATGCATTCTTCCCCGGGCCGAGTAACGATCCGCGAGTTCGACAAATCGTGGGCGACATCGGTGATCGGGAGGTCGTCCGCAGAG
>DASYTB010000264.1:0-5558 GCA_036002705.1 Verrucomicrobiia bacterium | reverse complement strand
GAACCGAACGACGCTGTGATCGGATTGAAATTCGAGGAAAGCATCAACCCGCTTTCCGTCGCAATGAGGCTGCCGGCAATTTCCACGGCGTAGAACAAAAAGCGGGCTAGCATTCCGAGCGTCAGGCCAACGCTCACCTCCATAAACAGGACACCAAAGACTTGATGGAGCGACGCGCTCTGGAGATCGATCACCGGGACGAGAGGCATAATCAGGAAAGCCGCCAGCGCCGAGAAGGCCACGCGCAAAATCAGCGGGATACCTTGAGCGGCCGTCACCGGAAAGACCAGCAGGTACGCGGTGAACCGGACGAAGATAACGAACCAGGTTGTCAGGTCGGGAAACACGCCATCAACGGACCATCTGCGGAATCTTTTCGATTAACATCGTGGTGAACTCCATGGTCGAACGCAGCATCCACGGCAGCGTAATGATGAGCATGACGACGATACCGAGCACCTTCGGAACAAACGAAAGGGTTTGCTCATGAATCGAAGTCACCGCCTGAAAAAGGCTTATGCCCAGCCCGATGACCATCGCCGTGACCAGGATCGGCGCCGCCAGCAGGAGCGCCTGGAAGATCATCGTTTTAACCAGTTCAACAGCAAATTCCGGATTCATTGTATAAATCTTAGTCTTACTCTTAATCCTGCTCTTACTCTCCTCCGGTTAGAGTAAGAGAGGATTAAGAGTAAGATCACGTCGCAAAGCTCTGCAGCAACGAGCGCGTCACAAGTCCCCATCCATCCACCAACACAAAGAGGAGCAGCTTCAGCGGCAGCGCGACCGTCGCTGGCGGCATCATCATCATTCCCATGCTCATCAGGACCGTCGCGACCACGAGGTCGATCAGGATGAATGGCACAAAAAGCAAAAAGCCCATTTGAAACGCCGTTCGCAGTTCGCTGATGACGAACGCCGGTATGACGACTTTCATCGGCAACTCCTCAGGCGAACTAACCTGCTGCTGATTCAGCGAAGAAAAAAGTTCCACATCTTTGGGACGCGTCTGCGCCAGCATAAAAGTTCGCAGCGGCTTCGCGGCCTCGAACATCGCTTTGTCGCTATCGATTTTCTTCGCCATGTACGGTTGCAGCGCCTGACTATCGATTTTCGCCCAGACCGGCTCCATGATGAAATAGGTCATGAAGAGCGAAAGCCCGATCAGGATTTGATTCGCCGGCGTGCCTTGCAACGCCAGGGCCGAACGAACGAACGAAAGGACAATCACGATACGCGTGAAGCTCGTCATGAGCAGGATGATGGACGGCGCGAGCGTCAGCAGCGTCATCGCGAACAGAATCTTGATGGACGTATCGACATCCTGCGGCTGCTTGGAGGCCTCGACTCCGAGATTCAGCTTGAAGGGAACAAAAGGGATCGAATTACTGGCGGATTGCTGCGCAAACGCGCTCTGGGCGCAGAGCAACAAAATAAAAAGGCCCAGGATACGCATCCATACGCACAGGCTCGACCTCTTGCATTTTTCTAAATGGACCGGGGCATCTCCCGTTAACACCGCGGCTTCGGCCCGGTGCCTCGAGACATCCGTAAACACAGGCCGTTTCAACGGCTTGATTGCGCGGATAAACCGTTGAAACGGTTTGCACAGGCCGTGATCTCGCTCACACTTGGCTAAAGCCGTGGTGTTAATGAGGTTCGCTGGTGAGTCGGATGTCATCGATGTGCTCTTTGCGTTCTCCGCGGTGAATTGCCTTACTTCCGCCCAAGCGCCTGCATGAGCGCTTCGCCGAAAGAGACGGGGACAATTCGTTCGCTCTCGGGCTCGACGGGTCCTTCGGGAAGATGCGTGAGCAGCGTAATTCCCTGGGGAGTGGCGCCGAGCAGCAGTCGCTGCTGCTCGTAGGCGACGAGATAGACCGCCTGGCGCGGTCCGAGGCTCTTTCCTTCCAACACCTGAAGTTTCCGTTGGACTCCGCGCCGGGTATTCAGCCGATGCATATTCCGGAAGACCCATACGCCCGCGAAGAAAAGCGCGATCACGAGCGCGAGCGAACCCAACATCCGGAAAAGCGCCACACCAACGGATTGAGGTTGCGGCAGACCCACATTCGAGTTGCCCGCGGCAAATGCAGTTCCAACGCTCAAAAGCAAGAGCGCCGCTACCACCGGAACAAAATTCAGCTTGATACGAGAGCACATCGCGTTAACTCCCCACCATCTCGGTTATTTTGATCCCAAAGCGATTTTCCACCACGACGACTTCGCCCCGCGCGACCAATTTGTCGTTCACCAGTACATCGACGGGCGAATCGGCCAGTTTGTCCAACTGCACCAGCGAACCCGCATTCAATTGCAGGACGTCGCGCATGGAAATTCGGCACGAGCCCAGCTGGACCGAGATGGCGACCGGCACGTCAAGGAACATTTCCAGATTTCCCGGTAATTCAGTGGCGGCTTTTGTTGCGGTAACGGGTGTCATAGCTTGCAGATTTCAGTGACCTGGATGGCGCGTTTGTTCTGGCGGGCCCCGAGCCGGCCGCGGAATTTCACCTGGTTGCCGATGCAGAGTTCGATCTTCTCCGCGCCTTCGGGTCTTAATTCGAGCATCTCGCCCACCTTCAGTCCGAGAAGTTCACGCGTGGTGGTTTTGAAGATAGGCCAGCGCGCCGTGAAGGTGAGCGGAATATCATTCAGCAGCGCATTGGTCCTCGAGGCGGAAGCTGGCGGAGGCGCCGGCGCCGGAGCGGCGGGGGGCGCTGGATTCGCCAGCGTAAGTTTTTTGATCACAGGTTCGAGCGTGGTGTAGGGAAATGCCAGTTGCAGTTGGCCAAGGCATTCGCCCATGCGCGTCTGGAGCGTGGCGGCGAGAAGAATCGTATCGCCGCTCGAGCTCTGAAGAAATTTGGGGTTGTTTTCGTGCCCGAGAATCTCCGCCCGCAGCTCCTGGTATTTAAGCCACTGTTTGCACCATTCGTCCAAAACGATTTGAACGAATTGATCCATCAGCGCCACTTCCATTTCGGTCAGACTGCGGTCGAGACTGACGGGATTGCCCGGACCCCCGAGCAGGCGATCCACAATACCGAACCCAATATCCGGACGAACTTCCACGAGGGAAATGCCTCGGAGAGGCTCGATTTTCACGAGGCTTAAATGAGTCGCGGGAGGCAAGGCTCCGACGAACTCGCTGAAAGTTACGGTGTCGAGCCGGCTCAGTTGAAATGTGAAATCCAGCCGAAGATAAGTCGATAGAACCGCCGCCAGAGACTCGACGAATTCGTCGATCTCTATCCGCAGCCGGCGCCATTCGGCGGAAGAAAGAAAGGTCGGATGCCGAAAATCAAAGCGCTGGTGCGGTCTTCCCACAGGCGTGGCGGATCTGCTCGCGACCGTGTCTGAGCCGTCGGATTGTGGCTCCGATCCGGGGGTTGTCTCCTCCGTGGCGGATTGGTTTTCGCTTGTCGCTTCCATGCGCTATTGAATGGCAAATTCGGTGAGGTAAATATCGATCACGGCTTCTTTGCCCAAAATATCGTTGAAGGCGGAAATCAACTCCGCCCGGATGATGTTGCGCATCCCGGGCTTCTCGAGATCGCCGATGGTTTTGCTGCTGAGAATACTCGCGGCGCTGTCGCGCAATTGCGGGTCGTTCTTCTCGACATTATCCTTAAATTCGGCATTCTTGCCGACGAGCGTCATCGTCGCGATCAGGTATCGCGTTCCCGCGGTGCCCGCGACGTTGACCAAAACTTTTCCACCGAGGGGGATGGCAAATTTCGCCTTGGCGCTCGCGGAGCCTTTGGCCGACTCGCTCGATCCTTCGCTGGCGGCGGAAGCGCCGCCTTTGCCGCTCTGAATTTTCGGTATGAGAACGAAGGTGGTCAGAGCGTAGGCAATCGCGGGCATCAGCACGATGTTCGCGATCAGCGGCACCCAGCTCTTCCCGCCGGCCGCCGCCGCCGCGGGCGCGACGGATTGCTTCTCGGCCGCCGCGCGCAAGGCGTCTTCCGGAGGTTTGGCTCCTTCTAATCGATTTGTCGCCATGTTAATCCGCTCGGCTTAGTGCTTCAGATTCACGACCTCTTGCAGCATCTCGTCGCTCGTGGTGATGATGCGCGCGCTGGCCTGGAAGCCGCGCTGGGTCGTGATCAAATCCGCGAATTCGGCGGCGAGATCTACGTTGCTCATTTCCAAATGCTCGCTTGAAATCGTGCCCACGCCGTTGGTATCCGGAGCCACCGACGCCGCGAGAGGTCCCGCGGCGGTAATGCCCGAGTAAAGATTCTTGCCTTCCTTCACCAGTGCTCCGGGATTCTGAAATTTCTGCAACAGAATCTGGCCGCGGACAAAATCAGTTCCGGCGCCGTCGTCCAGAATGATGTGAACTTTGCCGTATTTATCGATATTGAAATTATTCATCAAGGCCGTGCCACCATTCGGCTGCCCCGTTTCATCAATTCGGATATCGCCCGGGGCTCCCAATCCAGCGTCCTGGTAGCCCTGGACGCGGTATCCTTCGGCAGTGACGAGATAGCCCTGCGAATCGCGGTTGAAGTTACCCGCCCGGGTCGCGAATTCCTTCCCGGAGACCGGATCGCGCACCGTAAAAAATCCATCCCCATCGATCGCGACGTCCGTGGGGTTGCCGGTCGCGGTGATAGTTCCCTGGCCGAACATTGATTGGACGGTGCCGGTGGAGACACCCGATCCGATCTGGATCGGGCTTGTGCCGCCAGTCATCGTCTGGCTGAAAGTGTCCTCGAAATCAGCGCGGCCGCTTTTGAAGCCGAGCGTGTTCGAGTTCGCGATGTTGTTGCCGATGACATCCAGCTTTTCCTGAAATTGCTGAATGCCGCTGACGCCTGCAGAGAGGGATTGAATCATAGACAAGGATTAAGTTGCGTAATGTGGAACGGTGGTCGTGGTTGACTTGGTTGGCGCCGCTGCCGTGGGCTGGACGCGAATGATGTCGCTCAAGGAGTAATAGCTGCCATTGACAATCACCTGGGGTTGCCCGGTTTGATTATCGACCGCGGATACAACGCCCGAGGCAAAATGAGTGTCATCGAGTTTGACCTGGACCGTTTGGCCCAGAAGCTGGTTGGCGCGCATGGTCTGCATCTCGGTCGTAAGCGATTTGCTATTTTCCAGCGCGCTGAATTGAGCCATCTGCGAGATAAATTCCGTATCACTCTGCGGATTCAATGGGTCCTGCGCGCTCATTTGCGTGACGAGCAATTGGAGAAAATCGTTTTGCCCAAGCGTTTGAACGGGAATCCGGCTCTCAGCCGTGGCGGCCGAATTGGTCGCGCTCGATACACCACCGATGGTAAGGTCTGCCATAAATCTGCTTCGTTTTACGCCCAGCTTTGCCAGGCGCGAGAGGACGCTCCGACAGCCAGTTCTTGTTTCGTTGCGCTTGCGCGCGGCTGCCACTCCCCTCGCTTGGAAGCGGCCGAGGGCGCGGAGTCTTGCTCGTGGAAATCGAAGCCAGGCGGTTGATCCTGCCGAGGCGAAAAACCGTTCTGCTGGCCAAATGAGTTCGAACTCGAATCCTGTCCAAAGCTGGAGCTCGGTTGGAGTGATTCGACTCG
>DASYTB010000263.1:0-10997 GCA_036002705.1 Verrucomicrobiia bacterium | reverse complement strand
CCTGTTGGCCGATTTTTACTCGCACACCGCCTTTTTGCAGATGCACGTAGTGCCCGAGCGTACCGTCGGAATGCTTGATCAAAATGTAGTTGGCGTCCCATTCGTACTTCTTGTCACCGCCGCCGGAGTCCGAATCGTCCTTGATTCCTACGACCACTCCTTCGCGCGCCGCGAGGACATGCGTTCCCACGGGCATTTTAAAATCAATCGAGTAGCAGTCTCCGCCGGTGTGGCTGTACTTTCCGTGAAATCCCTGGCTGACCGGATAGGCCTGCCCGGGTGCGAAAGGCAGATGATAAATGTAATCGTCGTCATGCGCGACGTTCAGGTTGCCCCACGTAGCGTAATATGTGTAAGACCAGCTTGAATCCTCTTTCGTATCGACCGGAGCAAGGCTGAATACCTTGACTTTGGAACGAGGGGCGATGGTGGCGGTGTAAGGCAGTTTGTCGGTCGAAGAAAGATTCTTCAAATCGACTTCCAGGGTCACGGTCACATCGGCAAACTGAAGGTTTTCGACGTAGAAATCGGTGTGATCTTCTTTCTTTTGGGTGGTGATTTTGATGAGCTTCTGCTCACTGCCCGCGAAAGAGCTGAGCGAAACGAAGCAAAGCGTTAGAAGGCAAGCTATTGTGCGCGTGAATTTGTCCAAATTACGGACGCGCGAATTTGCGGTTAGACAGTCGGTATCCATCGAAACGGAAAGCATGGAGAATCTTGAGGCGGTTACGGGGCCGAAAAAGCCTGCAAATGGCTAATGAATAGAGAGTTGCGCCGCGCACGAGAACCAACAGGATTTGCACTTGCTCCAGACATCGCGAATGACAATGCAGATAATATGCCGATTAATGGAAAAGGCAAAAAATAACTAGGATTTTTCCTGATCTTTCCGGGCAATAGCACAACGGCGTTTGATGCAGCCGCCTTTAGTTACTCCTTTAGATACTTTAGTTAGGTACCTTCGGGTTGCCGCCAGGATCCCCATCTCGGTAATTGGCGTGACAAGCAGGGGTGGCGGAAGTATTTAAAAAGGAAGCCGGGGTTCTTTCATGCCGAAGCTGATTATCAAATCTGGCCGCGAAGTGGGTCGGGAGATCGAGCTGAAAGAGGGCCTCAACCGGATCGGGCGGCATGCCGAGAACGATATTCAGATCAACGAGGCGAGCATCTCGAGTTTTCATTGTGAACTGCAGGTAGCGGAAATCGCCGTGGCTGTCCGTGACTTGAATTCGACCAACGGCACGTTTATTAACCAAAAGCAGATCGCCAAAGGAGTTCTGCAGCGGGGCGATATTCTCACTTTGGGCGAGATTGATCTCGCGAGCGAACTGCCGGAGGTGAACATCTCGATTCCCGAAATTAAATTCGAAGAAGCGCCCGGCGCGGCGTTTCTGGAAGATGGCAGCCCCGCGTGCTTCAATCATCGGAACGTGGCGGCGACTTTTTCGTGCACGAAGTGTGAGAATTGGTGGTGCGACGACTGCGTCCGCCTGCTCAAGCGGTTAAACGGCGAGTTCCTGAAGTTTTGTCCGGAGTGTTCGGCGCCGTGTGTTCCGATGGTGCGTGAAAAGGCGACACGCAAGAGGAGTATTCTGGATCGGCTGGGCCAGACCTTGCGCATTACCCGCAAAAAATAGTTTCAATCCCGGTTCTTCGCTGATACCACCTTCGCGACCGCGCGCTGAAACACGGCGCGAGAGAATGTTCGAATTGCCATGTTAATCCAGGGAATTCTTAATCCACAACTGACACACCTTCTTTGCCGGGTTCGGCACACAAACGCGCTGGTCATTGCCGATGCCGCGTTTCCATTTTGGCCGCAAATCGAGACGGTCGATCTGACGCTGGTGCGCGGCATTCCGACCATTGCGCAGGTGCTCGACGCGATCCTGCCGAATTTTAAGGCGGGCGCGGTTCACATGGCCGAGGAATTCCTGTCGCACAACAGTCCTGAAACAAAATCGCTTTTCGAAAGATCGTGCCGGGGCGTGCCGATGCATTTCGAGCCCCACCTCGAGTTTAAGAAACGCGTGCCGCAAGCCATCGGTTTGGTTCGCACGGGCGATACCACGGCTTATGGGAACCTTATCCTGATCTCCGTGTGATGAAGCCTTGCGTTACGGTTTCGCTTGTTTCGGAAGCGCGCGGAGGGCCCTTTATTTTTTGGGACGATCTGCCGGCGGCATGCCGCACAGCCGCCCGGCTCGGTTACGCGGCGATTGAAGTGTTCCCTCACGCCATCGAGGCGCTCGACGCGAATCAACTCGCTCAACTTCTTCGTGAAAACCAGCTCGCGCTCGCCACGATTGGCACCGGCGGTGGCTGGGTGAAGCACAAACTGACCCTCACCTCGTCCAGCGCCGAGCTTCGCGGTCGCGCCCGCGAGTTTATTTCGGCCTTCATTGATTTTGCGGCGCCTTTTGGGGCGGCGGTGATTATCGGCTCGATGCAAGGCCGGGCCGAAGGTGAGATATCGCGCGCGAAGGCGCTGGAATTCTTAGGAGAGGCCCTAAACGATCTGGCGGCGCGCGCGGCGAAGAAAGGGGTTACGATCCTGTACGAGCATCTGAACCGTTACGAAACCAATCTTCTGAATCGAATCGAAGATGTTCTCCCATTTCTGGATGGCTTGCCCGCCAACGTGAGAATTCTCGCGGACCTTTTTCATATGAACATCGAGGAAGCATCCATCGCGGATGCGATTCGCGCGGCGGGAGACCGGATCGGCCACATTCACTTCGTGGATAGCAATCGGCGCCCGGCGGGTCTCGGCCACACCGATTTCGAGCCGATCTTCGCCGTTCTGCGCGAGATCAAGTACGAGGGTTATATTTCCGCCGAAGCGTTCCCGTATCCTGACTCCGATCGCGCTGCGGAACAAACGATACGCGTGTTTCGAGGATTGGTCGCTGCAGAAAAATAGAGATGGGAATTCGCGCCCTTCCGCCTCCGAAAAAAGACCGCTTATCTCAAAGCCGGGCTTCGCTTATCAAATAGAATCGCAGGCTTACTTTTCGGTCTTTTCGCCGGCTTCCTTCCAGCCGGAGATTCCCGCGGAGAGGTGTTTCACGTTCTTGTAGCCGAGCTTTTCAGCCGCTTCGGCGGCTTCTTTGTAGGCCATGCACTTCGGTCCGCCGCAATAGGCGACGACCAGCGCGTTCTTGTCCTGCGGGAGCGTCTTGGCAAATCTGGTCTCGTTCTTCTCGAAATCCACCGCGCTCGGAATATGACCGATTTGATAGGATTCCGTTCCATTCACATCAATGACGGTGACCTTCTTTTCGGCGATGGCTTTCTTTAACTCCGGAATGCTGATGTCCGGAAATTCTTTGGCAAAGGCGGCGGCCGAGAAAAGCAGCGCCGCGGCTAAAGTAAATATGTTGTTCATAAATTCTTTTGCCGATAATTTGCCTTTCCGAACGCCGCGCGCAAGCTCGTTCATCTCTCATCTGGAACATTGACGAACGAGCGCATTCAGTTCCCTGAGGTGAGTCGCGGAGCAGAATTTCAGCGTGGAGAGTGGTCGCCGGAAAGAGTATGACCTCTTTCTTCCGCTCTTCTACAACGACCGCTCACCGTAGAGCGCAGGCTATGAAGCATGGGGGACGGATGCTATACTTGCGGGGGGTACGGAATGGCTTGCGGGCGGAGGGTCGCTCGGGACATGGTCCGATCCGATATTAAAAAATGGATTTGCGGCGGTTATACAATACCGATCTGAAGCATCACGCGGGATTGCGCGTGGTGGCTCTGTTTGAAGGATTCAAAGGGCTGCTGGTTTTAATCGTTGGATTGACTTTGCTCCACTATGTGGACGAAGGAGTGCAAAGGGCGGCGGAGGAAATCGTGCGACACCTTCATCTAAATCCAGCGAGCCGGATTCCGCGGATTTTCGAGGCGGCGGCGGGCCGAGTGCCGGACGCGCAGATCGAAGGCCTGGCGCTCGGGGCTTTCCTCTACTCGATCATGCGTTTTGTTGAATGTTACGGTCTCTGGCGAAATCGTGTCTGGGCCGAATGGTTTGCGCTGGTCTCGAGTGGTGTCTTTGTCCCGGTTGAGATTTACGAGATGGTGGTCAAACCCACCCCCGTAAAAGCCACGCTGCTCGTGCTTAATGTGGCAGTCGTTATTTATTTAGCGTTCTGCCTCCGGTCGAATCGATCGGAGGCGATTGCCGCCAACGCGGGCGCGGCGCTCTAGCCTCTTCTTTTTTGCCGTTTCCGTTCGCCTGTGATTACATCCGCGCCGTGAAAATCATGTCCATTCACGCGCACTTCGATGATTTCGAATTCGTCGCGTCGGGAACTTTCGAGCTGTGGCGGCGCAAACTTGGGTCCGCCCTGAAGGCGCGGGTGTTGGTCTGCACAGATGGAAAGGCCGGGCACCATTTTCGCACGCGTGAAGAGACAATGCACATCCGCATCCGCGAGCAGGAACAATCGGCGGTCATTGGAGGTTACGAGTTTCGCTCCTTGTGCTATCCGAATGGAGAAATTCCGCGCGAAGCCTGCTTGCAAATGAGCACCCCGCTTCTGGCTGCCCTCTGGAAGGAAATCCGCGATTTCCGCCCCGACTACATTTTCGCCCCACCCGTTCCCGCCGACCCGCTCGCTGGAATTCATGTGGATCACGTCACTGTCGCCGAAGCCGTCCGCAAAGTCGCCTACATGATCAATGTCCCGCACGCCTTTACTCCAGAATATCCGGCGGACGAGACGAAATCGGAACCCTGCCCCGTCCCGGTAATTCTCACCGTGCACGACGGCTACATGTCCGGCGCTAACATATTCGACCTGGCTGTCGATGTTCACGATGCTTTCGAAAAAATGTGCGCGATGAGCTGGTGCCACCAGTCGCAGATTGCGGAGTGGCTCCCGTGGGTCGGACGGCACGATCTGAAAGTCCCGGGCTCGATCACCGAGTGGCGCGGCGAATTGGAAAAGCGCTTTCGCCGCAGGAATCGTGAGCTCGGTCTTCCCGTGGATCGGATCCGCGAATTCTTTACCGTGACCGCCTGGGGAAACGTTCCGACCGCCGATCAGGTCCTCAACGATTTTCCAGATGTTGACCGCGCGTTTTCCCAGTTAGACGCTCTCCGCGCCCGCCTCGCGCGCTGGCGCGGCGCCGAATAATCCGGCGGCGACGGCTCGCCTGCCGAACGATGTTGTTCCAGGCGCGGCGTTTTACATTTTTGCGCCCGCGCCGATTTTCAGGCACTCTGACGCGCGTTGATAAAGTTCCGGTTCAAGAGCGATTTTTGGGCGCGATACCTCACTGCCGCTCTCGGTGGCATCCTGCTGGCCCTCGCTTTCCCGAAGTTCTCAATTGCGGGTCTGGCCTGGATCGCCCCGGGCTTGCTCCTTTTCTCCGCGCTGGGCGCATCGCCGCGCATCGCCTTTCGCGCCGGCTACTTCGGAGGATTCGTTTACTACCTGGCGACGCTCTACTGGCTGTTGCGCATCCCCGTGACTTTTCTTCCGATCCTCGGTTGGATCGCACTCGCCGCCTACCTGTCCCTCTTTACGGCAACATGGGTCTGGCTCTGCTGCCGGTTATTTCCCTCGCCCCTGGCTCAAGAAGTATATCCGTGGAAATCCGTTGTTGTGAGCGCGCTCGCCAATGCCTCTTGGCTCCGGCGAACAATTTGGGCATTCCAATGTGCCGCGGGATGGGTCGCGCTGGAGATGGTGCTCGGCCGATTTTTGAGCGGGTTCCCATGGGATTTTCTGGGCGTCTCGCAATATGATAAGCTTCCGATCATCCAGATCGCCGAATTCACCGGCGTCTATGGAGTCTCCTTCCTGATCATTTGGTTCGCGACCTCCCTCTTAAACACGGCGATCCAACTCTTGCAGAACCCCGCGAACCGGCTCGTGTGGTCCCGCGAGATCGCCCTGCCGCTGGCGGTTCTGTTCGCGCTCTTTTACTTCGGAATGCACCAGGTCAGGGCTCAGCTTTCAAGGCCGCATTCTCGAGTTTCCATTGCTTTGATCCAACCGAGCATTCCGCAAACGCTCATTTGGGATGAAACCGAAAACGAAAATCGCTTTCAACAATTACTCAAATTGTCTGAAGACGCTCTGACCAATCAGCCGGACATCCTGATTTGGCCGGAAGCTTCGGTGCCGAACATGCTCCGCCATGACCAGGCCACGGCGGACGCCGTGATCGACCTGGCGACCCGGCACAAAGTCTGGATCATTCTCGGTAGCGACGACGCCGAACGCCGTCCTGGGGGCGATACCAACGCGCCGCCCGAAATCGATTACTACAACAGCGCGTTTGCCGTCAGTCCGCAAGGCGAACTCGCCGGAATGTATCGCAAACGGCGGCTCGTCATTTTTGGCGAATATGTTCCATTCGTGAAATGGCTCCCGTTTTTGAAAATCCTTTCGCCCGCCGGAGAATCCGGTTTTACACCCGGCACGAAACCTGGCGCTTTCAAGCTCGGCTCGCTCGATGTCGTCGCTTCGATCCTGATCTGTTTTGAAGATACCTTTCCGCACCTCGTGCGCGAGTACGTGAACCGCAACATTGATTTGTTGGTGAATCTCACCAACAATGGCTGGTTCGGCGAAAGCGCCGCGCAGTGGCAGCACGCTGCTACCGCCGTTTTCCGCGCCGTCGAGAACCGCGTCCCTCTCGTCCGCTGCGCCAACAATGGTCTCACTTGCTGGGTGGATGCCGCGGGCGCGATGCATGACATCTATTTTCCGGGATCGAACAACATCTATAAGGTGGGCTACAAAATATCCGAAGTCAGCTTTCTTCCCAGCGGAGAGCGCCGACTCACCTTCTACACGCGCTATGGCGACGTCTTCGGTTGGAGTTGTTTCACGCTAACCATTCTCGCGCTCGCTCGCACCCGTCGGCGAACGAAGACGCTACGCACCCATGGGTAGGACGGCCGCCCCGGCAGTCCCGAGCGGGCGCCCCCGCCCGCTCGAAACGGCGACGCCCGACGCCCGACGCACAATGTGACAATCGTCGAAGAAATTCTTGAATCTCCCGCGAGTCGATGGTTTAACACTCCCTCATGCCAAACGCATATTCTTTAATTCGCGCTCATTCATTTTTTTTGACCGCCGCTATCGGCGCCCTGCTTTTGCTTTCCCCGCGCTCCCGGGCGGCGGAAGCCTACACCGAAAATCCAGGCTCGGAGGGCAACGGCATTTTCACCATTGGCCCCGAGTACAAGGTCGATCCGGACCTGACCGATCGCGGCAATCCCAAGGGAAAATCCTTCGAATTCAAAATGCGCCTGGCCGACAGCAAGATTTTTCGCGGGGACGACACCACGCTCGAACCGGACAAGAAGCAGGTCAACAAAGAGCGAAAGATTTCTGTTTACGTGCCCGCAGCCTACAAAGATGGCGACAAAGCACCCTTCCTCATTATTCATGACGGGCCGGGTCAGCTCGGTTCCGTCCGCAACGCCTTGGATAACTTGACCATTTCGAAGGACCCAAATCGCAAGTTGCCCGCCTTCATCGCCATTGCCGTGCAAAACGGCGGAAATGACGGGAAGAACAGCGAGCGCGGGTTGGAATACGATACCATGTCGGATCGTCTCGCCCGCTTCATTCATGATGAAGTTTTGCCGGCCGTCTTGGAGAATCCCGAAATTAAAGCGGCCTACCCAAAGATCGCTTTCACCGACAACCCGTGGGGCCACGCCGTTTACGGTTGCAGCTCCGGAGGCGCCGCCGCGTTGACCATGGGCTGGTTCCGCCCGGATTGGTTTCGCCGCCTGATTTGCTACTCGGGCACCTTCGTGGATCAACAGGATGACGACGCGCCGGAGGAAGCCAAATATCCCCTCGGCGCATGGGAGTATCACTCGGGCATGAAGCTCATTGAAAACAGCGAGAAAAAACCGCTGCGCATTTTCACCCATGTCTCGGAGAACGATCTTCGCCCCAACGATGCCGAGGAATCCCACCACAATTGGGTGATGGCCGGCAAACGCACGGAAGCCGCGCTCACCGCCAAAGGTTACGACCACCGTTTCGTCTTCAGCCTCGGCGCGCGCCATTGCGATGGACGCGTTTTCCAGCAAACCCTGGCCGACACGCTGGTGTGGATCTGGCGCGGCTACCACGAATAGATTATAAGCCTGCGAACAGCGCGCTTCCCCAGAGATGTTCGACCGTGAGGGAGCGCGGATGTATTGGCACACCCAGCATTGCGGAGGCGGTCAGCAATTCTCATTTTGTAGTAGTCGAGGTAACGGGACTGCTACAGGAGGCGGGCTGCAAACCCTTCGTTACGCCTTCTCCTGGCGGGGAGCGCCCCTGAATTCGCCCCAGGCGCTTCCTCTGCTATAGTCCGTCCAAGCGAATGAACATACTTGTCACCGGCGCCAGTGGTTTTCTCGGTTCGGCTCTTTGCCCCGCGCTGAAGGCGAAAAGGCATCAGGTCGTCCGGCTGAGTTCGAGCATGGCCGACTTGCGGGACCCGAAGTCGCTCGACCTCTTCAACGGCGAGCGTTTTGACCAGATTTATCATCTGGCCGCATGGACGCAGGCGGGTGATTTCTGCCTTCATCATCCCGGCGAACAATGGGTCATCAACCAGCAGATCAATACGAACGTGCTGGCCTGGTGGCAGAAACATCAACCCCAGGCCAAAATGATCGCTATGGGCACAAGCTGCGCCTACGCGCCCGAAGAAGAGCTGAGCGAAGAGAATTACCTCCTCGGCCAGCCCATCTCCAGCCTCTTCACCTACGCCCATACCAAGCGCATGCTTTACGTCGGCCTTCTGGCGCTGAATAAGCAGTTCAGCCTGCGCTATCTTTGCCTTGTCCCTTCCACCTTGTACGGCCCCGGTTACCACACGGACGAACGCCAACTGCATTTCATCTTCGACCTCATTCGCAAAATCATCCGCGGCAAACTCTACGACGAACCCGTCGTGCTCTGGGGCGACGGCCACCAGAAGCGCGAACTCGTTTTCATCGAGGACTTCGTCCGCATCATGATCCAACTGGCCGACACCCGAGACAACGATCTGATCAACATCGGCGCCGGCGAAGAATTCACCATCCGCCACTTCGCCAAACTCATCTCCGATCACGTCGGCTACGATTTCGAAAAAATCCAATTCGACCCCTCAAGATACGTCGGCGCCAAATCCAAATGCCTCCGCACCGAAAAATTGCGCGAAATCCTCCCCGAAATGAAATTGACCCCGCTCGCCCCGGGCGTCCGCCAAACCATCGAATGGTTTATGAAAGAGGGAAAGGACCTCTTCGCGAGAAACAAGGCTCCGCGGCAAAGCTAGCCGCGCAAACCGTTTAAAATCTCGCGAATCCGGTGGGGTGGGGCAGGGGTCCCGCCGCAATGCCGCTCGCATTTCGGTCTCGTCCCGAAGGGACAATCCTGAGAGTAGCCCAACGTTTCAACGTTGGGGGCCGGTCCAAAATGGTCCTTCCAGTCCCGAAGGGACGCTGGAGTTTTGGACATTTCCCTTAAAGTCGGGTTCATTTCAATACCTCGAAGAGGTTCCGTATGTCAGCCCAAGGTTGTTCGCGGAAGGAGCGCAGCGCCGCGAACTACCTTGGGTTTGGAAAAAACGGTTCCTCAACCTCAACGAGGTTGTGCAGAATCGGACATGCCGCAATCACTATCTGCCGTGTTTATTCATTTGGTATTCTCAACCAGGGAGCGCAGGCCCCTGCTGCGAAATCCCGACCCTGCGAACCCCTACCGCATAAATACCTCGCGGGAATTTCAAAAGAACTGGACTGCGACCCGGTGCTCGTCGGCGGCGTGGAAGATCATGTTCATCTCCTTTGCCGCTTGGGCGTACTATTTCGCAGTCGGACTGGATCAAAGACGTCAAAAGGGTCACTTCCCGCTGGCTGAAGGAGCAATCACCGGAGCTGCGCGGGTTCGAATGGCAAGGTGGCTACGCCGATTTCGGCGTGAGCGTCTCGAGTCTGGATCGGGTACGAAATTACATCGAGGACCAGGAGGCGCATCATAAACAAACAAATCTCTGGCATTAGCGCGGTCACCGCCGCCGCTCACGTCTGCTTTGGCGACGACGTTCCTCGCAACTGGGCCCTGATGATTCTGAATTCCCAGAGCAGTCCTTCAAAGAACGGCGAGCGATAGGGATTCATCAAGTAGCTCGTCGCTTTGCCGACGGTCAGCCAAAGAAATTCGTGATAGCATTTCATCTGATATCGTTGATGCAGCATCTCGCGTTGCGCCTCGACCTTTGCCGCGTATTTCAGAGCGCCCATTCCGGGGTGAATTGTAAAATTGTACTGGATGCGGCGCACCGAACCGATTCGTTCACCTTCATGAAGGAGTCGCGAATAAAACTCCAAATCTGGCATAACCGAGAAATCAGGGTTTAGCTTCCCATGCTGGAGAAGCCGGTTGCGCCACCCAAAGAACGCTCCGTGGCAGGCGAAAGTGCTCTTGTGCCGCAGGATCAAAATCTTGCGCACCTTTGATTTCGACATCTCTCCACGGTAGGTGATCACGCCGCGATTCAAACTCCTTCCCTGCTCGTCCACGTATCGAGCGTCGCCACTTACTCCGATGTAATCAGGATTCTCCAAAAGAAACTTAACAGCCGCCCCGATCGCGTCTGGCTCATAAAAATCATCGCTCGCCTGAACGCCCATGATGTCCCCTTTGGCCAGGTCAAAGCCGTTATTTGTCGCATAAACCTCACCCTTGTCGGGTTCCGAAACAAATCGCAAACGGGGATCCGCCTGCGCCAAACGCGCGAGAGTTTGCACCGAACCATCTGTTGATCCGCCGTCCATGACGATGCATTCAACGTTTTGATAGGTTTGGTCGAGGATGCTGCGGACACAGCGTTCAATGAATCGGTTCCGATTGAAAGTGGGGATCACGACCGAAACCAGCGGTTTGTCTGGTTTCGGCTTCGCATCAAGGCTTTGGGCAGGACTACGCATTCTCAACCTTATCGGAAAAGGCCTTCAAGCATTAGAAAAACCGTGCCTTATGTAGCCA
>DASYTB010000262.1:0-5185 GCA_036002705.1 Verrucomicrobiia bacterium | reverse complement strand
GGGACAATGAATCCGAATACCTGGTATCGCCTTGGTCTGTCCTTTGATCTCACTAACGGAACCGTGACCAAGTATCTCAACGGAACGAATGTCGGCAGCCAGTTTCTCGGCGATAACATGATCGATTCGCCGCAGTTCTCCCTCGGTCCGGCCTTGCTGCTTTTCGCGGATGAAAGTTTTGAGACGGGCGCGGGACTTGTCAACAGCATCCAATTTCGCGACCGCGCTTCAGGCGACGCGGATATGCAAGCCCTTGGCGGCCCAACCGCTGGCGGCGTATCCGGCGGTGGAGGGACTAACACGGTCGGAGATATTGTGATCTCCAGTATCAAGAAGACGGGAACCACGGTCACGATTACGGCCACCGGCGCGTCTGGAAATCTCACGCTGCAGAAAGCTCTGACGATCGCGAATCCAACCTGGACAACCGCCACGAATTCCAGCACCGGCACGTTCACGGTCACCTCGACGAACGCGGTAGCCTTCTTCCGAGTCAAACAATAGATAAAAAAAGTTTTAGCTTCGGTTCCGAGGGGCACCCCGCGGATTGCCGCCTCTAAGAGTGTGGCCCACGACTTGAGGGGGAGGAGCAGGCAGCAGGGGTCTCAGTCTTTGGTGAGTGGGCGAGAGGCTGAGTCTCCGCACCCATCAAAGACTTGAGAGCCTGCATTGGTTCAGGGAAGGTTTCATGAAATAATGAGCATACTCATATTTTGCTTGCTCGCTGTCCTTCCATGCGGTAAAAGATGAGCATGCTCATTTTATGAAACGCCCTGCCCCCAAAGCTTCCCGCCGCGCGCAAAATCCCGCGTCCGATGCCGGGCCGCGTCAAAAAAAGAAAGATCAAACCCGCGCGCGCATCCTTCGTGTCGCGCTGGACCTCTTCTCCTCCCGCGGCTTTTACCGCACCACCACGCGGCAAATCTCACGAAAAGCAGGGATCGCCGAGGGCACGCTCTTCAATTATTTCGCTACCAAAGAAGACCTGGCGCTTTATTTCTTCGAGCAGGAGCTGGAAAAGCTGATCCAGTGGTTTGAGCGCGAGAAGCCGCTGCGCAAGGCGCCCCTCGTTGAAAAACTCTTCGCCATTGTCCACCGTCATCTCGAACAAATCAGCCCGTTCGAGGATTTTGTCGGTGCGGTTTATCTGCGCGCATTGCAGCCGGCATCAAAGTTGCATCCGATCAGCCTCGATTCACAAAGCCTGAATCTTCGCTATTTGCGGTTTATCCGCGAGGTCCTTGCCGAAGCCGAAAACGAGGGTGAAATCCCGCCCGTCGGCGATCTCGGAGCCTGGGCCTTCGCGCTTTTTCACGTCGGCATTGTCAGCTTCTGGTTGCACGACGCTTCTCCAGGGAAAGAACGCACCCTGGCGCTGCTGGATCGGAGCCTCAAGGTTGCGCGAACGATCCTGCGGCGCGGAGGAGATTGGAATTGGTGAAAAACGGCACGTTTCAGCGGGGAATCCGGATGAGCCGGCTCGGCGCATCGCTGACCGGAAGCTATTTGGCTTACCAATTTCAAAACCTGATTCTCGGTCCGGACGAAGCGGAGGCGCGAAAGAAAATGTTTCAGAAGAAAAGTTCGCGCCGAATCCGGCACGAACTCGAGGAACTCAAAGGCCCGGTCATGAAGCTTGGCCAGATCCTGAGCATGCAGGGGCAGGCTCTTCCCCCGGAGGTCATCGAAGAACTGGCCCATCTGCAGGCCCGCGCGCCCGCCATGCACCCAACGCTCGCCCGTGCTCAGTTCAAAGGCGTCCTCGGCAGGAATCCGGAAGAAATTTTCCAATCGTTCGAGCCGGAGGCCTTTGCCGCCGCCTCGCTCGGGCAGGTCCACCGCGCGATTACACGGAAGGGCGAACGCGTCGTGGTGAAAATCCAATATCCGGCCATTCGCTCCGCGATCGAAAACGATTTTAAGCTTTTCCGGTCCGCCACCCTTCCCGGCCAGTTTTCCGGCCACTTTCCGGCTGAGATTCTGGACGAAATGCAGACCGGCTTCCTCCGTGAAACCGATTATCAGCAGGAGGCGCGAAACATCGAATTCTTCCGCGAAGAACTGGCGCCGCTCGCCTACATGCGCCTGCCGAAAGTGTTTCCCGAATACAGCGGCGATCGCGTTCTGACGATGAGCGAGGTTGAGGGGCGATCTCTCGACATTTTCTTAAAGACAAATCCATCGCCTCAACTGCGGAATCTCTTCGGACATCACCTGGTCGAGTTGTACCATTTTGAATTACGGTGTGTGGCGGCGATTCATGCCGACCCTCATCCCGGAAATTATCTGTTCTGTTCGGACGGAACGATTGGCCTGGTTGATTTCGGCTGCGTCAAATATTTCTCTCCCGGATTTCGCGAGATAGTGCAGTGCTTCATCAATCGTGTTTGGGAAAACGGCGAGAGCGAATCTGAACGGATGTTGCGCCTTCTCTTTGGCAGGAAAGCCTCTCTCGCGAATCCGAAGGCGCGGGACATGCTCACCGCCGCCATCGAGCTGTTTCAGCTCATTTTTCCAGCGCGGCGTCCAGGCAACACCAAGGTCAATTTCGGTGATCCGGAAATCATTACGAAGATGTCCCAAATCTTTCGGAAATCGCTCCAGAGCAAGCTCACGAATCCCGAATTTGTTTTTGCCTCCCGCGCTGAACTCGGAACCTACAATCTTCTCCATGCGCTGCGCGCCAAAGTCGATACTGCGGATGCGAAAGATCGCGTGGACCGGTTTGTCGAAGGCTGTCTTGTGCAACTACCGAACCAACCGGAAAAAGCGGGGAAATGAGCTTTTCGCGCGCAGGGCTGCTTGCGCAATGCCCGATGAAATCCAACGCAAACTTAGGGTTGACCTGTCTGGATCGATTCGTTAAATACACCCCACTTTTGCAGGGAGCGAATGGCGAGCCAAATGGCGGCGCGTCCCAGAAGCAGATTGGTTTCGGTTTTAACGAGCTGGAACCAAGTTTTATTTTTGATGGGAAATGAAAATCCCACTAATGGACGCAATTAGAGTAATTGAAAAGTGGGGACAGATGGCAGGCCGGACTTGCACGCGAGAGAGCCGTCCATTAAAGATGACCCCCGAAGGAAGAAGCAGTTTTTCTAATTCTACTAGAATTGTGGATGTGAATCATTAAATAACCTTACGTTAGGCGTGCCTGATACATAAGAACGGGACCAGTCGCGATTTTCCGCGAGATACGCCGAAGTTAGATGTCAGATATCTTTCCAAAGTGGACGAATAAGCTGCCGAGCCGATTGATTATCGCCCTGGCGGTTCTAGCGAGCGGAGTGACTATCGGTGTGACATACTATTTCACGCCGAAGTACACGGACGTTGGCTATCAACCTATCCAGCCAGTCTATTTTCCGCATTCGGTTCACGCTGAGCAACTTGGGATTGATTGCCGCTACTGCCATAACGGAGTGGAGAAGTCATGGTATTCCAATATTCCCGGTTCGGGCGTTTGCATGAATTGCCACAGCCAGGTGCTCGCAAATGACCCCCGGCTTGCTCCCATCCGCGCCAGCGCGACCAACAACACGCCGATTCCGTGGGTCCAAATCCACAAGATGCCGGATTTCGTCTATTTCAACCACTCCGTGCATGTGAATCGCGGGATTAGCTGCGTGATGTGCCACGATCACGTGAATCAGCTCGATGAAGTGCGCCAGATGAAGCCGCTGAGCATGTCCTTCTGTCTGGATTGTCATCGCGACCCGGCCAGGAACATCCGCCCACCGGAGCAGGTGTTCAATCTCGATTGGCAGCGGCCCAAAGATTTCAACGGAAAAGCCCTTGTGGATCACTGGAATGTGCATCCGCCGCAATCCTGTTCGGCGTGCCATAGATGACGTACGGTGATGAATAAAGAATGAGCAAAACGATTCCACCAACCTGCCCGTATCCCGAGACGGGCCCGAAATACTGGCGCGGCCTGGATGAAGTGGCTGAGACGCCGGAATTTCGTGAATGGCTGGAACGCGAATTCCCGGTTGGAGCGAGCGAGTTCCCGGACGGCGTTTCGCGGCGGAATTTCGTGAAGCTCATGGCTTCGAGCTTCGCGCTCGCGGGAGTGGGTCTGACCGGTTGCCGCCGTCCGGTGGAGAACATCGTGCCGTTCACGCGGATGCCGGAAGATTATTACCACGGCGTGGCGCGTTACTACGCGACGGCGATGCCGACGCGCGTGGGAGCTATTCCGCTACTGGTTCGCTCGCATGACGGACGCCCGGTAAAAATCGAAGGCAACGCGGACCATCCGGACAGCGCCAATGGCGGGACAAACCTTTGGGCGCAGGCCTCGATTCTCAATCTCTATGACGTGGATCGCGCGCAGCGATTCACGCGCGGCGGTCAGGTTGTTCCCAGCGGGTTGGCACTCCAACTCTTGAACCAAACCTCGCAACGGTTCGCGGGCAATGGCGGGACGGGCCTGGCATTTCTAATGGAGCCGGGCAATTCGCCTTCGCGCCAAAAGCTCCGCGAAGCGATCGCCCAAAAATTTCCGCAGGCGAAGTGGTTCTCTTACGATCCGGTCGATAGCGATATTCACCAACGCGCGGCGAGCCAGGCCACCGGCCACTCGGTGCGTCCTTATTTCCGATTCGATCAGGCCGCCGTGATCGTTTCACTGGATTGCGATTTCATCGGCACCGAGGAAGACAATCAGCGTTATATCGCTGGATTTTCGAAGGGTCGGCGGATTGAGAAGCCGGATGATCCGATGAATCGGCTTTATGTAATCGAACCGCTCATGTCCGTTACGGGCATGAATGCGGACCATCGTTTGCGCGTTCCCGGCAGCGCGGTTGCTGAAAAGGCGGCGCAGCTTGCCAACGCAATCTTGAACAATGGGCAGCCGACCGACAAATGGATCGCCGAATGCGCCAATGATCTCAAGCAGAACAATGGGAAGGTTCTCGTCGTCGCGGGGCATCGTCAGCCGCTCGCGGTTCACGTTCTGGCCTACGCGATCAATAATGCGCTGGGCGCGATGGGCAAAACCGTTTTGTTCCAGGAAGACACGCAACGCCGCGAGGGAACGTTGACCGACCTGGCGCAAGCGCTGAATGCAGGCCAAGTGGATACGCTCGTGATCACGGGCGGGAACCCCGTTTTCACCGCGCCGGCGGATCTCAGTTGGGCGGCGACACAACGTAAAGCGCGCGAGATCATTCGTCTTGGT
>DASYTB010000261.1:0-4969 GCA_036002705.1 Verrucomicrobiia bacterium | reverse complement strand
GAGGCGACCATCTTTCGAACGACCTTGCTTACGGGCTGAAGATTCCGTTGGGACGCGCGGAGCAGATGAAAATTGATTTCGGCGCGGCGCTCGCGGACGAGCGTTCGAAAGGCCAAAACATCGCGCTCTCGAACGATCTGGGCATCCACGAGCGCAATCTCAGCCTTGAGCATCTGCGCCGGATCATGTCCGCGCGGCTTGAGGAAACTTTTGAAATTATCGCGGAAGAACTCGATGCGGCCGGATTGCTCTCGCAGATTCGAGATGGGGTTTTTCTGGCGGGCGGCTGCTCGCGAATTCCAGAGATTCAAAAACTGGCCAGCCGGATTTTCGGGCTGCCTGTTCAAGTCGGGCGCACCAATTCGATTAGCGGCCTCAAATCCGCCCTGGACCAGCCAGAGTTTGCCACGGGCATCGGCCTCGTGCGCTACGGTTCTTTTGAATGGAAAAAGCGGCTCAATCAAAAGAGTTCTCTCGCCGGAGGCTTGAAGAGCACGATTGGCCAATTGATGCGTTTCGCGGGGAGTAGTTCGTAACAAAACTTTATGGACCTAAACCAGGAAAATGCCGTTTCCGCGCCACTGCGCATCCAACTCATCGGAGTCGGGGGCGCCGGCTGCGCGATTTTAGAGCACGCTCGCCGAACCGATTTGGCGCAACTCCAATTGGCGATTCTCCATACCCACGCGCGCGTGCTGCAGCAGTACTCGATTCCGCGACGGGTTTTGGTCGGTCTGGACCGGACTCATGGGCTCGGCTCCGCTGGCGATGTTGAACTGGCCCGCGTCATGGCCGAACACGATCTTCCTGTCCTGCGAGAATTGACGGCGGACGCGGATTTGATCTTTGTCGTTGCGGGGCTCGGTGCCGGAACTGGCTCCGGGATCACGCCTGTCCTGGCCAAAGCCGCGAAGTCCCAGGGAGCGCTCGTCATCGCGCTGGTCACCACTCCATTTTCCTTCGAGGGAGCGCCCCGCCACAAGCAAGCGCAGGCCGCGTTGCAATATTTGCGGGGAGTGGCGGACGCAGTCATCTGCGTTCCCAACGAAAAGCTGGCCGGAATGCTCGATCCCCAGATGACGGCCGTCGAAGCCTTCGCGCGCGCCAATGATTTTCTGGTCCAAGGGATTCGCGGGCTGTGGCAAATGCTGACCCGCCCGGGTTTGATCAATGTTGATTTCGCCTATCTTCGTTCGGTGCTGCGCGGCCGCCATGCCGAAAGTGTTTTGGCCATGGCCGAAGCCCGCGGGCTGAATCGCGTGGCCGAGATGCTCGAAACGCTTTTCTCGAATCCGCTTTTGCTGGATGGAGAAGCGCTCGCGCAAGCGGATCATCTGCTTGTGAGCATTTCTGCCGCGAAGAATCTCACGGTGGCCGAAATCACAAGGATCATGGAGGAGCTGAAAACTCGAATCGGCAAAGCCGAATTGATCCTCGGCACGGCCATCGACGAGTCCGCGGAGGATTGCCTATCCCTCACCCTGGTCGCCTCGAGGAACGGCAAAGCACCCGACGAATCGCCGACGATTGAACTCTCGCGCTCTTCAACTTCGGTTTTGCTGGGCGCGGTTGATGGCGCTTTCCTCGAGGATGTTCCCGGTCCTCGACCTGCTCCGCGCTTTGTCGCTCCGGCCCCTGAAACGACACCGCAAAAGGCGCGCGAACTGTTCGAGAAACAGGGCACTTCACGAATCCGAAAAGGCACGCCGAAGTGGAAGCAGGAAACGCTGGCGCTTGAAATTGTCTCTCGCGGTCGGTTTGAAAAGAGCGAACCGACCATTCATCGCGGCGCGGACCTGGATGTCCCGACTTACATCCGGCGGGGCGTTCCGCTGAACTGACCGCTCCCCTTAGCTTAGGGAGTGCCATCCGCCGCGAGTTGCTGCTGGAGCGCGGCGATTCTCGCTTCCCAAAACGTCTTCAGCGAAGGTGCTTTCTCAATGAGATGGCGATAAAGCTGGAATGCGGCGTCATTCTCTCCCAGCAGACGCGTGACACGCCCGGCTTCCAGCCCGGCTTGTTTCAAATAATACGGGTCCGGTGGCTGTCCGTTCAGATTTTTTCCATAAACCACGTTTAAAAAATGGTCCCGCGCGGCCTTCAAAAGCATCTGCGCTTCGACGGGCGCTTTTCCTTCAGCAAGTTTCTTTAAAACGAGGCCGATCCCTACTTCCGCCTGATTTCGAGCCGAGACAGGGACATCGGGCAGCTTGGAATCGAGGACCGTTTGATAGCTATTCGTCGCATCGAGGTAGCTCTGCGCATAATTAGGATAGGAGGCGATCTGGAAGAGGCAATCCCCTTTCTTGCCCCACGCCAGGACGGAAAGCTTGTTCGACGGAAACTGTTTGATGATCACATCAAACACCTTCGCCGCCTCGAGGAAATTGTAGAGGCCGTTGGTGCTCCCGGTTATTGGTTCCGAGAGAAAGACATCCCCGAGTTCAAACCACGCTTCGACCGCCAAACTGGACGGGCATTTCGGATCGGTCTGCGCAGCGTTGATCAGGTTCGTTAGATAGGCGCGCGCGTCATCATAGCCCTCGCGACGAAACGCCGTGCGGGCCGCCATCATTTGCGCGCGATAGGTTAAGGGGTCGTTGAGCCAATTGGTGTTTTGGAAGACGCGTTGATAGTTCTGCTCGGCGGTCCGCCATTGCTCCTGGTCGTAGTAATAATCGGCGACCCAGTTCTGGGCGGCAATCGCCAGGGTGTTTGTCGGAAAACGCACGACGAAATTCGTGAACACCAGCAGGGCGTTGGTTCGTTGATTTACCTTGTCCAGCGCCAACGCCCGTTGAAATTCCACTTCCGCCCGCAAGACGTGATTGGTGTGCGTGGCCAGCCATTGCTCATGCATCGCGAGAGCCCCTTCCCAATTGCCTTCCGCCGCGAGGGCGCGGGCTTCGGCAAGGCGCACTTCGGGCAGCAAAGCCGATCCGGGATAACTCTTCAGGAAATCCTCGAAGACGGCTCTGGCCTCCGCGGTTCTTCCTTTTTTGGCCAGGGCGCGGCCAAAGGAAAAAAGAGTTTCTTCCACGGTCGCGCTATTCGGGAAGGCGGCGCGGAATTCCTTGATATACGCGTGCGCGTTACCGAAATCGTCAGCCTCCACGCTAGCCTGAACCAAGGACTGGTAAGCCCGTTCGAAAAGCGCATTTCTCACCTGCGGCAAATCGGCATATTCATGCAAGACCGCCGCGTAATTGGTGATCGCGTTTCGCGGGTTGTGCAAAAGCAGTTCCGCGTCGCCGATTTTAAAGAGCGCGGTCGCCTGGTCCTCCGAGCGGGTCAACTTATCAAAGGCATTTCGGAACGCCGTCTCGCTCTCCTGCACGCGGGCTGGCTTAGCAAAAGTGGTTCCCTCTTCCCAAAAGGACCAGCCCAGGTCCAGCCAGGCCCTTCCCAGGTAAGTCGAGTTAGTGAACCGCGATATCACGGTCGTTAAATGGCTCCGAGCCTGATCGAGCGCATTAGTACTCGCGGCGTCATTTGCGGGGTCTTTCTTTTTTTGCGCCAGCGCGCGGAAATTGTCGATCCATAGTTCACCTGCTTTAACATGCAGAAGGTCAGCAGAGGGCTCATTCGTGTTCACTGTCAGGTAGCTGTCGAGCCGCGCGATGGCATTGCTGATACTTCCGCCGCTGGAGAAGAGCTCGACCGTTTTCAGGACGGCCAGCCGCCGGTGGTCCAGGGGCAATGACGTCGCCGCGGCGATTCGTTCATAGGAGGCAATAGCGTTGGTCGGCTGGTTCAACTTGCGATAAACCTCGGCCTCCAGATTCCAGGATTGCGCCTCAAGAATCGGTTTCTGTGACGTCTTCGCAACCGTCACTGCATTGGAAAGATAAGGCAGGGCGGCTGCTGGGTTCGTCGTCGCGAGCTCGATTCGCGCGAGCAGGTCCGAACGCGCCCAATCCAACTCCGGCTGATCGGGCACCGAAGGAGCGGGGAGGGTCGTCGTGCGCGCCTCGTCAGGTTTGCCACTTGCCAGCCAAGCCTCGCCCAGAAGTAACCCGCCGCGCACGGCATAAGGGCTTTTAGAATCAGCCGCGGCCGCGACGGCAAAGATCCCATCCTTCTTTCCGAGCAGATCGAGCACCACTGGATAGTTCTTCAACTGAAAAAGTTGGTAAGCCTCCAAATAGGCAGCCTCCAGCCGCAGCGGCGAGTTCGGAAAATCGTTCGCGACGCGGTGAAAAAGCGACGCCGCGCCGTCCAGATCACCCTTGCCGGTCAGGGCCTCGGCCTGCCGGAACAAATATTTGTCTTTCAGCTCGGCGGCGCGCTCCCCCTTCGCTCTCAAGAGCGTAATCGCCCCGTCGTACTTCTTTTGAAAAATCTGGGCTTCCGCTTCGAACAAAATCGCCGCCGGAACGTTTGTCGATTTCGGAAAAGTTGAAACGAACTCCGCGAATTGCTGCTCGGCGCGTTCGTAAAACTTGTCGCGAAATGCCTCCGCCGCGCCCTTGTACATTTCCGCTTCGGGATCCGCCGCAAACAACGAACCCGCGCGCAAAATCAGAACGATGACCGCGAAAAGGCGAAACATTCGGAACATTCGATCGGAGATTCTGCCATCCTTGTTGGAAAACTCCATCGCTCTTTTTTCCGTTCGCCTCGCTCGCTCCCGATCCAGTGCCGCTAATCATCCTGAAGGGGACGACCGTCAATTTGATTTCCAGGCAATCGTCGGCTCCGGCTTGACGGAAGGGCCAAGAGATAATCGCAATAGCTCGATGAACGCCTTCGCTGGTGCCTCTCCTTCCTCTGTTGCTTGCTCAAAGGCAATTGTCTTCACAGGAAAACGGCACCAATGTGAAGCGGCGATTCCATGGCAACATGATAAAGGAAAGCATTCTGGAAAGCGCGCTTATAGCCGGCCAGTCATTACTGAAGGCCTGCGCGACCATCCGCCGCCTAACGCCTTGATCAATTGAACGGAGCTGGCGAGGCGCTGACCGGCGAG
>DASYTB010000260.1:0-6117 GCA_036002705.1 Verrucomicrobiia bacterium | reverse complement strand
CATCGAAGAACGCGGCGCGGTCTTTGCCAATCCAGGAAAGTGCTATCGCTCGGGTATCACCTTCGACGCCGGACTCAAACGTTATCTCTGGTGCCAGACTTTGCCTGGCGAAGACGCGCGGTTTCGCGGAGGCTTCGCGATTTACGACGCGCCCGAGCCCTGGGGTCCATGGACAATGGTCTTTTACACCAGCCAGTGGGATGTCGGTCCCGGCGAGACCTGCAGTTTTCCAACAAAATGGATGAGCGCTGATGGCAAGACCCGTCATCTTGTTTTTTCGGGGGAGGACAGCTTTTCCGTTCGCGAGGTGAAACTACGACCTTGATCTCGTTCTGATCACGCTGACGGCTGTAGCGCAATTGGCAATTGGCCGGACCCGCACGGGGTTGGAGCGCGATGCGAGTGCTACAGTTATAGGAGCGCCCGTCTCTCGCTCAACGTAGTCCGCAATTTTGAGCTGAACACCGGAAATGGTTTTGGGACGCTCGGGCGATTGCGATCAGTTTCCGGAAGATTAATTCCTGAAGACGTTCTGGAAAAGCTTCGAGATGGCGCGCTCCCATGCGGACCGTCAATTCACCTTCTTCAGCGTCGAAAGATACTCGACCAAATCCACAAGGTCTTGAGTGGACATCGTGAGCTGAAGCCCGGTCGGCATGATCGAGGTGGCCATCTTCTGTCTTTTTCCGATGTCGGATTTTTTATACTTCGAGACAACCCCGGTTTGGGTTTTCAAAGTGATTTCTTCGCCCGTTTCACTGGTGATCAGGCCGAAGGCTTCATCGCCGTTCTTCAGTTCGATGCTCCATCCTTCGTAGCCAAACGCAATGCCGGCGCTGGGATCAAGAATGGATTCATACAACGCGTCCTTGCCGAGCTTTGTCCCGATTTCTGAAAGATTAGGCCCGATCTCCGCGCCTTTGCCATTCACCTGATGGCAGGTCGAACAGGCGGCCGTCTGGCTTTCGAAGATTTCTTTGCCGTGCTTCGAGTCGGCGGTTCTTTTCGCTAACTCACTGATGGGAGGCAGTGGTTCGGCATTTTTGCTTTGCGGCAAGGGCAAGAGTTCGGCGGCGCTTTTTTTCACGTTCGGCCACGGAGCGACATTGAGCGCCGAGGCCGCGGCAAGTTTCACGTCGCCTGGCAATTGATCTTCTTTGGCCAAATCGAGCAGAAAGCGCGCGCCCTCGCGGCTCCGGGCGAGCGCCTGGACAGCTTCCTTCCGAATCGGCTGCGGCTTGCTCGCGTCGCGAACCAGTCCTTGCAAAATCGTCTGGAGCTGCCGGTCGTTGGAATTTCCGATCAGCCGCACGACGGCCCAACCGTTCTCGCCCGCGATCATTTGCTCGATTTTCGAGCGACCCAATTCGTTGAGCGCGAGACGAAACGCTTCCACGGCGGAGCTTTCATTCGGATATTTTAAGGCGTAATCGAGTAGTTCCTCAGCCTGCCCTTTCAATTTGAATTCGCGGACCAACTCGACAAACTGCGGCGTGCCGCGCGTTTTCTCGAGCACGCGCTGCAATGCATTTTTCACCGCCGTATTGCTTTCGAGGTCAACGTCCTTCAGCCGTTTCAGCGCCTCGACCTGAATCGCCGTTTGATCATCGACATTCGGCGGAGCGGCGCTGATAACCGCAGAGAACGCAACAAGCGCAAAGAGCGCTAAAGCCGTTAAAACGGCCGCCAATAATTTCCTCCCGGACACCCACCGGGCTGAAGCCACAGTGTTAATGAGAGTTCTTGCCCACGATTTTGCCTTCATCCGCGGTTTATGTCCTCCGAGTCTCCGTGGTTAACATCAGGGATTCAGCAGTTGGACCAGCGCCGCGTCGCGTTCCGGTCCCTTGATGAAATCCAGCGCGCGCATAAAACGGTCGCGTTCGTCTTTGGGCGTGTTCTTGTCCTGAATGATCTTCACGATCAGCGCCGCGGCTTTCGGGCTCCGCGAACGCCAAATAATGTCGCGGCCCGCGGGCGTGTTCCACCCATCTCCGACTTTCTTCAGCCAGGCATCGAAAAAGCGGTCATCCTGCTGGAAAGCGGCGATGCCCAGAGCTTCCACATACCACCGATCTTCCCCTTGATAACGCTGCGCGAGAGTCGCCCACAGTTCGGGTGCGTCGGGAGACTTGTTCAAGTGCAACGAAAGCGCGCATTCACGACGGACCTCGGCGGAGGGATCATTCACCAGCCGCTTCACCGCGGGAATAGCATCCTTGTCTTCGACCCGAACGTACCGAAGCGGCAGGGCCCGGATATTTGGATCCTTGTCGGAAATCGCTTCGTCCATATACCGCTGTTCCTTCCCGCTGGTGCGGACAAGAAGATTCCAGGCACGAGCGCGCATCGAAACATTGCCGCTCTTCCAAAGCTTTTGCAGGCCGGGCTCGGCCTTCGTTTGCATTTTGGCCAGGGCTTGATAAGCCAGGTAACGAGTCGCCAGGTTCGGCGATTCCAAAGCCTTAACCGCTCCGGCCGCGGAGCTCAATTCGACCTTCGGAACGCTCGTTTTGCTGCCCCTCGGCGCCACGCGGTAAATGCGGCCCGTCATGGTTTCGAGCTTCTGGTCCGCCATATAATGGCCACCAACCCCCGCATCATTCCAATCCGCGACGTAAAGAGAGCCATCCGGCGCGGCGCACACGTCCGAAGGACGAAACCAGGTGTCGTCGCTGGTCAGGATATCCGTAATCTCCGCCTTGTAGCCGGCCCCATCCGGAGTCACTCCATAAGCGCGAACCACGCGCGGTCCAGCGTCGCAATGAATGATTTTCCCAGTAAAGTCTTTCAGCAGATCCCCTTCATAAAACAGAATCCCAGTCGGCGACCCCGCCCCCGTTTGCAGCAGGTTGGGAACGACCCCAGGATCGTTTTGGTGCCAATGCTTGCTCGGAATGTCCTTCTCCATGTGGGTTCGCGGCGCCTGCCAGCCTGCGCCAGTCATTTCGTCCGTGTAACCGTAATTGCCGTAATCCATCACGTAGTTGATGCGAACGCCTTTGTTGCCGTCGTCATCGTTATCGGATTGCCACAACGTGCCCGTTGAATCAACGCACACCTCGTAGTTATTCCGGAAATTATACCCAAGCACCTGGAGATCGCTGCCATCGATGTTGCAACGGAACACCAAACCCATCCGGTAGGGATGCCCATCCGTTTTCACCTGGAAACCAAAACGGTCGATCACGGGCGAGCCATCGGGCCGGTGAAGTTCCCGCGCTTCATTGCCCATGTTGAAGTAAAGCTTTCCATCCGGACCGAAGACGAACGCGTGAACGCCGTGGTCGTGGTCAACGCCCTTGATCCCGGTAAACAGGATCTCCTTTTTGTCCGAAACATCGTCGCCATTCTCATCGGTAAAGACGAGGACGTTCGGCGAGCAGGAAACGATAACCTTGTTCCCCAGCACGCAAATACCGAGCGCGGTATTGATATCATTACCCTGGTAAAACGTCTTCTCCTTGTCCGCGACGCCGTCGCCGTCGGTATCCTCCAGAATCACGATGCGATCGCCTTCCGGCCGCAGCTTGCCCCATTTCTGGAACGAAGACCGGTAGTTGGCCCCTTCCGTCACCCAAACGCGCCCGCGCTCATCAATGTCCATATTCGCCGGGTTGCGCACCATCGGTTCGGATGCAAAAAGGCTCACCTCCAGGCCATCGGCGACCTTCAGCCCTCGCATTTGCTCGCGGGCTGCTTCAGGGCCCGAGCCATCCTTCCGCTGCGCCTGCAGGCACAGGGTGAGAAGTGGGATTGTTGCCAAAGCGTAAATACGTTTCATTGTCAGGTTTCTCTTCTTATTCGTTAATCTTTCCTTTTCTCTTACTCCTAATCTTACTCTTAATCCTGCCCGCTACTGCCTCTTCCCCTTCGGATCCAAATTAGCCTTCAAGTCGTCCTCGCTAATCGAGCATTCCACGCCATTCTTCGGCACATCCATCTTCGCGCTCCAAAGAATCGCGTTCAAAACGCTTTTTCGGAAGTCTTCGTTCGCCCAGTTTTTATGATAATGCGCGCCGGTAAATCCAAAGCCCCGCCCGCCATCCGGGCGTTCGGTGGCCCACATGACAATTTGCGGGTCGCCCTTGGCCACCGCTTCGCGGACCGCCGGATTGCCGCTGTGCGTTCCATCCGACCGGCCCAGCGTCGTCGGCGGCGCGACCGCGCTCAGGATTGGCGTGACACCTTGCATCCCGTCGCGGAATTTCATGTGGTAATACCATTCATCGTGAATTTTAAAGGGATGCACCCCACTCGTGATCGGATGCCGCGGAAGGCTCTTGAATTCCGCCGTCCAGGTTGGATTGACCGACCAATTCGTCAGGAAATAGCCGCCAATCCATTTCGAAAACGCATCACCCGTTGCTCCCTGCGGCACCTCAACGGCATAATGCGCGCACCCAAGCCCAATGCCTCGTTCGAGCAGGCGATCGATGATTTCCCGACGCTCCGGCCGATTGAACGGATTCCCGTCACCGCCGTCACTATAAAGAAAAATCGCTGAAGCGCCGTCGAATGCCCGCATCGGATCATGCGGCCAGCCATTCGTATAAATCTCCGTCTTCACGCCCGGCACCGCGTCCAGACATTTCTGCAACAGATGGCAGCCCGCATTAAATTCATGCTCGCCCGGGCCGTGACTCGCGGAACCGGCCAGCAAAACGATTTTTTTCTCCGCGGCCGCCAGCGACAGGCAGCTTAAGACTAGGGCCAGAATGGTCTGTTTCATGTGTCTTGCTCCGAAGGACCGTGCCGCGGCACCAGTCTCAAGCCTTCTTCCCTTTCGGATCGAGATTCTGCTGCAACCCATCCGAGCTCAGCGTCGATTCAACTCCAGTCGCGGGCACTTCGCCCTTCGCGATCCAAACAATCGCATTCAACACGACTTTGCGCTGATTATCGTCGCCCCAATTCTTATGGGTGTGACCTCCCGTGAAGCCGAAGCCGCGCCCGCCATCATTCCGCTCGAAGGTCCACATCATTGCCTCGGGCCGGCCGCTCGCTTCCTGAATGTGTTTGTAAGGCCCGCGTGGAGCCACATAAGGCCCATTCCGAACCGTGTCGGAGGGCTTATCCACCAGAATCTGCGTCAACTTGCCTTCCGGATGCTCCGCCCAGCGCATGTTAAAATACCACTCGTCGCGATCCGAAAATGGCTTCACCCCGCGCGCGACCGGTGATTCAGGAAACGATTTGAACTCCGGACTCCACATCGGATTAACCGAATAATGGTCTTCGTAGTAACCGCCAATCCACCGCTGAAAAGCTTCCCCTCCTTTGCCTGCCGGCACTTCCACGGCATAATGGGCAAATCCCAAGCCCACCCCTTTCTTCGCCAGCGTGTCCAGAATCTCGATATGATCCTGCTGAATCGCCGGATGCCCCGCGCCGCCATCCATGTAAAAAACAATCGCGTTCGCGTTATCAAACGCCGTCGGGTCTTTTGGCCAGCCGCTCAGATAAAACGTTGAAGTAATTCCCTCTTGATTTTGCAGGCACTTATCGAGCAACTGCACCCCGGCATTGAATTCGTGCTCGCCCGGTCCGTGGCTGGGATGGCCGGCGACCAAAACAACCTTCTTCCGATTCTGCGTCAGCTTGAGCCGCTTGAGTTCGATATCCTTGAACTGAACCAGCATCGGCGCGCCCGCGTGCATCTGCAGCGCGAGCAAGCCCGACATCGCGCGGTTCTTCAGGTCTTCATCCACCACATCCACTGTGGTCATCCCATTAATCTTTTGCACCAGATGATTGCCCCGCGCTATTACGATGTAATCATTCCATTCCTCTTTCTTGATCCCGGCCTTGATCTTCGCATCCTCGCCGACCGAACCGACCACTTCCGGTTTGCCGTTTTCGCGAATGATCACTTTCTTCCCGCGTTGCGCGACAATGCCCCGCCCGCGCTCTTCATAGAGAATCCCTGAGAAAGTATTGTCGGCGTCAAAATCGGCCTGATACCCGCCGATCACCCAATCTGGAAATTCCTTGCTGCGGTACTGGATTCCCGAATTGCCGCCGACCAGCCGAATCTTCGCGTGCAATTCGAAATCATCCACCTTGCCATCGCGCCAAATCAGAAACGTATTATGCGAGGTCGGATTTTCTTTCGTC
>DASYTB010000259.1:0-6836 GCA_036002705.1 Verrucomicrobiia bacterium | reverse complement strand
ATCAACGTTCCGGATTACGATAAAAACACGCTGCTTCACTTGGCGACAATGCACAATCGGACGAACACAGTTTCCATACTCCTCGATCTGGATGCCAAGGTGAACGCGCAAAACTCCGCCGGGATGACGCCCTTGCACTTGGCGGCGAGGGAACGCTTCACCGCCGTGGCTAGCGTAACCGACGATCAGGACATTTGATGCCCCCGGGCGGAGCGTTAGTGGAAGGAAAGCAAGGCCAGCTCGCCCTTTCCCGCCTGGCCCGATCCAGAGATTGTTACGCCGTCTAACTTAAGAAGGCGCTCGCGACCATGGCGCACCCATCAAGCGCAGCAAGTCATTCAGAAGAAGTTTGGCTTCCACTTCGCGAGCGGTGAAACTCAACGGTGCTGTTTATGGGTTTGTGAAAGGTCGATCAGCGGTAGATGCTGCGGCGTTGCATTCAATTCTCCACGATCACGGGCGAATCGTAGAATTCGATGGTAGGATCGACATGAAACTTCTCGCGAATCATCGGTACGACGCGCTCGTTCATGAACGCGCGGGCGGCGCGTTCATCGTTCCACAAATAGACTCCGCCAGCGATCCGGCAGTCCTTCGAACGCAGAAATTGTTTCCGGACTAAACCGGGCACGTTGCGGAATCTTGGTGCGGCCTCGTCAAACGCAGCTAGAATCTGATCGGCGGTAATGCCAGCAGGCAGTTGGAAGCGAGTAACGACAGTAATCAGGTTGTCCATAGGACAATTGATAGGGAACGAATGGCTTTCTGTGAATGGAACTTTCGTCCCATGACGGGAACCACGTCGCCCCCTCCTGCCTCCAGTGGGTTGTAACGGATGAAACCACTGCATAAAGTTGCACCAGGCCCGATTGACACGGCGCAAACGCGGGTCACCATCATGCAATCCACAACCCTGAACTTACACCAACGCAGAACAAGTCTATGAGCAATCAAAAGCAACGACCGGAACACAACACGATCAACGAAGTAAACCTAAACGCCCTCGTGGGCGGCATTCTCCACGACATCGGCGGCGCATTTAGCGTCCCACTGGTCCAGATCGGGGAAAGCCTCGGGCTCTACCAGACTCTGAGCGAATCCGGTGCACTATCTTCCGAGGAACTGGCCGCGAAAACCGGATTGAAGGAGCGGTATCTCCGAGAGTGGCTCTCCGCCCAGGCCGCATCGAATTATATCACGTTTGATTCAGAGAGCGAAAAGTTCTCGATGACGCCCGAGCAGTCTTTTGTTTTCGCCAATCAGGGCAGCCCGTTCTATCTCCCCCCGGCATTCGGAGCTGCGGCGGCGTTTCAGCAGAATATGCCGCTAGTGAAGGAGGCTTTCCGCACGGGTGAAGGCGTCGCGTGGGGCGATCAGACCCAGTGCCTGTCCTGCGCGGTCGCCCGCTTCTTTCGTCCCGGTTACGACAACCATCTGGTGCAGTCATGGTTGCCAGCGCTCGACGGCGTCGTCGGAAGGCTCGATCAAGGTGCCGAGGTCGCAGATGTGGGATGCGGTCACGGCATCTCCACGATGATCATGGCCAAGGCATTTCCAAAATCTAAAGTGCTTGGCTTTGACTTCCATGAGAAGTCCATCGAAGAGGCAACCAGGCACGCGAAGGAGCACAACGTGTTGAACATTCGTTTCCAGACCCAGGAAGCGAAGGAATTGCCTGGGAAATACGACCTCATCACGATGTTCGACTGTCTGCACGACATGGGCGATCCGGTCGGCACCTTGAAACACATCCGAGCCGCGCTCAAACCAACCGGCTCGGTCATGATCGTCGAACCGATGGCAGGCGACAGCTTGAAAGACAATCTGAATCCCATTGGACGAATGTATTACTCCGCATCCACGATGGTCTGCGTTCCCACTTCGCTGGCCCAGCCAACAGGCGCGGCCCTGGGGGCGCAGGCTGGCGAAAAACGGTTGCGAAAGCTGATCACGGAGGAAGCTGGCTTTGGTGTCTGCCGCCGGGCAGCCGAGACCCCCTTCAATCTGATTCTTGAAGCGCGGCCCTAAGAGAAGTTAAGCGCAGAGCCGCTTGAGCAGCCTGGCGGTGGCGCTGTGGGGCAGTCGTGGAGGCAGCCCGACATCTGACGGTTGCCACAAGGACACGTCGGCGTTTGTTGTGGGTTGGGTTCCCACAATCAATTCCCCGCTCCCCGCCGTCGGTGCCTGGATTGTTTCTCGATCCAAAGAATGAGTGAGTTCTTTTTCCTGATGGAATTTTCTTGCGACGCCGGTTCACGAACGTATTAGAGAATCCGTTACGACCAAATTGCCTTTACACCGGACACAGCCTCTCGCAGCAACCCGCGAAATTCTTAGATCGTCCTGTTTCGAGTGACCCAAATCACGCGGCGTCGGCAAGGACCTCATTCCCGTTTTCGCGCTTCGCCTCAAGCCCCAATATTCAAATCTGCAAACCCATAGCAGCTTTCAATCGAGAACCAGCTCTTCGCATCCGCCGGTCGCACGAGCTGATGATAATGACGATGAATCACGTTCGGCGCTGTTCCCGGCTTCATACGCGACCTTCGCGGCATCCTCGATCACGGCCAGTCGATACGAACAAAAGGAGTGCCGGAGCGCGTTCTTTTTCCATTTGATTCCGGCGTCCTCAGCGAGCCAGCCCAATTGTTTGGGAACATTATCGAACGGAATGACGCGGCCACTTTTCTTAAAATATGGAGTCAGCCACGCCTTCAGGTCCGGCGAACGCCGCGATTGTTAGATACGGGACTAATTGCTGACGGGCGTGGGAAAGAAGCGTGGCCATACGATGTCCGGCCAGGCGCTGTCAGTTGCGCAACCTGGATTTCACCTTGCGCAAGTTTGAGCGCCACCCCTTGGGCATGTTCATAGGCGTCGTCCCAAATTGCAAAACTCTTGCGGTGTCGCGTTCCGTTGAGGTGATGCGTTACGAAAAAGCTTTCATATCCTTTTGCGCTTTGGGAACGGTAGATTCTCACGGATACCGAGCCTTGGCGCACTGAATAGGGGAACTGATTGCCTTTAGGACGCTTCATGGGCTTAGCGTGTCAGGAAAAATCAAGCAAAATCGGAAAACTACCACTTTTATTGGGAAAAAGTGGTCGGGGCGGTGAGATTTGAACTCACGACCTCGTGGACCCGAACCACGCGCGCTAGCCAGGCTACGCTACGCCCCGATTTAAGCAGGGGCAGAACTTGCACCGGGTGAAGCCGATTTGCAACAGGCATTTTGGGCCTTTTATCCTTTTACACGATTTGATCGATTTCAGCGAGAATCACTACGCCTGATTCACTTAACCCTCGGGCGCATCGAAGAGCAGTTGCAATCTCGAGCGCAACTCGGGCGGGAGGCTTGGCAAGATCGACGGCAGCACCAAACCCACTTCAATCAGATCGCGTAAATGAGTGCGGTCCTTGTCTCGAAAGGCGGTGAGCTTCATGCGGACCAATGCCTCAAGCGAGACCACGCGAAATTGATCGGCCTGTTCGGATTCGCTAACGTCCGGTGAAGGCGCCACGCTTTCCGCGCCGACTTTTTCACCGGCGAAAACGACATGAACCGCGTCGCGCGCGCTGGCGTTTGGGCCATCAAGGAACAGGTCCAACGCACCCGCTCTCCCGAGACTCGCCACGCGGCGATAGATGAAGCCCTCGGATTCCAAAGCGCGCCGGGCTGCATCAAAATCGGCGCGACGGAGAAGGATATCGACGTCACGAGTGTTGCGAACGGCCGCTTCATCCACACGCGAAACCCAGGCGGCCACGGCGTTTCCCCCAACAACGGCGTATGGGACACGGGCAGCAGCCAAGGCTTTGGCGGCACGCAAAAGGCGCTCGCGAACCTTTTCCACGGCGCGAATCATACGCGGCCAGGATATCGGAGCAAGAGGAGCGCTCATACGAATGCTGTAACATTGAGACGCGATCCTTTCCAGCGCCAAGATAGCTGCGCGTTGAGCCTGGCGTATCTTGGTACAACCACCGCAAAGCCAAACGCGCTCCCCCCGGTCGCGGCTGTTAGTGACGATATGCGGTTTTCCGAGTGCACT
Organism: Verrucomicrobiia bacterium; assembly: GCA_036002705.1. GTDB lineage: Bacteria > Verrucomicrobiota > Verrucomicrobiia > Limisphaerales > SXQI01 > DASVNK01. The sequence goes on along the minus strand of DASYTB010000259.1, from coordinate 2,784 downwards.
TGGAACGCGGTCGTCGAAAAAAGACTTTCCATCGCGCGGAAGGATCAGCCCGGCGAGGCGCCGGGCTGGACAGCCGGGGCGGCTGTCCTACCCATTCCAACTCACCCCGTGGTCGTTCCGGTCCGCAACGAGCGGGGCAATATCCAGGCCGTGGTCGAGCGAACCCGGAAGGGGGCCTGGGCACGAAAATTATTTTCGTCGAAGGCGGCTCGGCCGATGGAAGCTGGGACGAAATCCAGCGCGTCATCGCGCAATATCCAAACCGCAAGCTCAAAGCGCTTAGCCCGCACCTACGGCCAAACCAACATCGACCGCTGAGGGCACGGCTGGCTCCTCCTGAAAATGACCGTTGTCGCCGCAAGACGCCTGAAGTTCACGTAGCCGGGGGGAGCCTTTCGTCTGCGGCTTCCGCTCCCATTCTATTCTCGCAAGCTCACTTTTGTCTCGCTTGGAAAATCCGCGGGAACCTTCTGGGTCACTTTGCCGGTGGCCGCCCATTCGACGCCGCGCTGCAGGGTGGTGATAAATCCGACGCAGCGTTGCGCGGTGAGGTCCGGGCCATTGTTGTGGCCCATGGCGGTGTGAAAGACACGGCCTTGGCCAAAGGTGATCACCATTAAGGAAGGCTCATTCTCGCCCGAACCGGCCATTTCCTTGCTGGAGAAGGCGCTCGCGAGAACCAGGACATTTTCCGCAGGGCCGCGCAGGCGATCGTACAATTCATCTTTAGCGTGCAGCCACTTTTCCGGGAGTCCTTTCATGATCGGGTGATCCGGGACGCGGGTTTCGACGATGAATGCGTGTTGTTTCCCGTGGCTGCCGCCGACTCCCGGGGTCATATCATGGACCCATTTCCCGTCCCGGAACCGCAAATAAGGGCCGGATTTTTCGTTGCGTCCCTCCCAGCCGCCGACGCCGATCATTTCGTTGTATTCAACCCATTTAGGAAAGGAGTTGTCCGCCGCGTGCACGCTCACGAACCCGCCGCCTCCGCGCACGAATTCAACCAGAGCATCCTGCGTGTCCTTGGACCATGGTTCACCGTTGTAATTCGAGACGATCACGCGATACCGCTTAAAGTCAGGGTGAAAGGTGCTCATATCACCGCCCTTGCCCGGCGTCGTGGCGACCTCCACCGAGAAAAGGCCGGTTTCTTCGAGCACCTTTTTGAGATGCGGCGTTGTCGCCCGGAAATCGTGATTATTCTGGCCATCGACTATGAGGACCGGAAGGGTGGCCGCCCGGAGGTTCGCCGCGAACACACCCAGGCACAGGAGTAGAACGAATCTGCTGGATTTCATGCGCGGGAGTTTTTCAGTTTTGCCCCGCGCTGAAAAGCCAAAAGGTTCTGTGCGGTTAATAGCCGATCAGCACGAATGAGCGCTGTCCTGTTATTTGCCCTCCCCCTGTCCCCCTCCCGCAACGCCGCCCGGCTCAAGTCGGAAGCCAAGCGCGGGAGGGGGAAAGTATCTCGTGGGGTGTTGGACCAGGGTTCCGCTCCCGTTGGTCGCTGCACCCCTGGCTACTTTCATGGCGGGCCCTCCGGGCCTGTTTTCCTTGATCGCGGCGCTCACCCAGGACAGAACGGCCGCGACTTCAGTTTTGTTCCGCCGGAACGACGCGGGAGCTTCTTGAACGTTGAATGGCGTTGAATGGACGGACGAGAAATCGGAGCTGACAGGCCGCGCTTTTCTGCTTTCATCGGGTTCAATGTTTTCACTCGCAGACAAAATCGCTCTGATCACCGGGGCTGGATCGGGAATCGGCGCGGCCATCGCTGAAGTATTTGGCAGGGCTGGCGCGGAGGTGATCGTCGCCGATCTTCAGGAACCAGGCGGACGCGCGACAACGGAAAACATCGTCTCTGGCGGCGGCCGGGCTGGGTTCTGTGCGCTCGATGTTGCCGACGAATCGTCCGTGAACGCCTGCGCCAACGCCGTCCACCAAAAGCATGGGCGATTGGATATTCTGGTGAACAACGCGGGCATCGGTCATGTGGGCACGGTGCTGCAAACCAGCGGGGCAGACCTGGATCGCCTTTACTCCGTGAACGTCCGCGGCGTCTTCAATATGAGCAAGGCATTCCTGCCGAAAATGCTCGAACGAAAAAGCGGCAACATTGTTAATCTCGCCTCGATTGGCGGTGTTGTTGGAATTCGAGACCGTCTCGCCTATTGCACGACAAAGTTCGCGGTGGTCGGTTTGACCAAATCCATGGCCCTGGACCACGCGCAACAAGGAATTCGCGTGAATTGCATTTGCCCCGGGCGCGTGGAAACGCCGTTTGTCTCAGCCCGATTGAAAGAATATCCCGATCCCGAAAAGGCCCACCGCGAAATGGCCTCGACCCAGGCGATTGGCCGGATGGGCACGCCCGAGGAAATTGCCCATGCCGCGCTTTATCTTGCGAGCGAGGAATCCACTTTTATCACCGGTACGGCTTTCATCATCGACGGCGGATGGAGCGCCGGCAAATGATGCGAATGAAGCGTTCCCACCCTTCCGGGCGAGCGGGAATTAATCAAAGCTGAACCCGATAGAACTTTCGAGCCGCGCCCGGCGTAACCTGATAATAGGGCGCCTGCGCGTCCACCACCGGGGACCATGGCCCAAGCGCTTCGTTTGCCTCGAGCAGCGTGCCGGCCTGCCAGGTGAGCTGGATTCCAGCGGAATCCTTCGTCACGACCAACGACACAGGTCCATAGGTGTCGAAACTCTTCCCTTGTTGGCCTACCGCGTAAATCGCGGAAACTTCGAACGGAGTTAAAACTCGGCGCCATAAAG
>DASYTB010000258.1:0-4082 GCA_036002705.1 Verrucomicrobiia bacterium | reverse complement strand
CTTTATGTGACTGATTCGTCCGGCTCGAACGATCCGGTGAAGCAGCAACTGGAAAAGAAGCCGCACCGCGTGGTGCGGCTGGAGGACACCAACGGCGACGGTGTTTTCGACAAGGGGGTCGTGTTCGCGGACAAGCTGATGTTTCCGGAAGGTTCGATGTGGCATGACGGTTCGCTCTACGTTTCCGCCGCGCCCGTAATTTGGAAACTGACGGATACCGACGAGGATGGCGTCGCGGATAAACGCGAGGAATGGCTCGACGCCAAGACGCTGACGGGTTGCGCCAACGATCTGCACGGGCCATATGTCGGGTTGGACGGATGGATTTATTGGTGCAAAGGAGCGTTCGCAAAGCAAACCTACGATCTTCCCGATGGCAAAGCCCTCGAAACGCGGGCGGCGCACATTTTTCGACGACGCCCCGAGGGCGGATTCGTTGAGCCGGTGATGACCGGCGGAATGGATAATCCCGTGGAGGTGGCGTTCACGCCGGAGGGAGAGCGGATTTTCACGACGACCTTTTTCCAGCATCCGGGTGGCGGAAAGCGGGATGGGCTGGTGCATGCGATTTACGGCGGCGTTTACGGCAAGGTCCATGACGTGATTGATGACCATAAAAAAACCGGCGATCTGTTGCCGGTGCTCACGCATCTCGGAGCGGCCGCTCCCTGCGGGTTGATTCGTTATGAATCGGAAGTTTTCGGGAAGGAGTATCAGGACAATCTCTTCGCCTGCCTGTTTAATTTGCACAAGGTGACAAGGCATCAATTGACGCCGAAGGGCGCCACGTACGAACCGAAAGATTCCGATTTTCTCACGTCGGACAGCAATGACTTTCATCCGACAGATGTAATCGAAGACGCGGACGGATCTCTCCTCGTCATCGATACGGGCGGCTGGTACAAACTCTGTTGCCCGACCTCGCAGCTTTGGAAGCCTGATCTGTTGGGTGCGATTTATCGAATCCGCCGCGCGGATGCGAGCAAGGTCAACGATCCGCGAGGATTAAAAATCGCGTGGGGAAATGCCTCGACCGAAGACCTGGCGAAAATGCTGGCGGACCAACGGCCGGCTGTGGTTCACCGAGCGATCCAGACTCTTCGCAAAAAGTCGGATGCCGATCAGTTACTGGGCAAACTCCTGAGAGCAGACTCTTCAGCGGCGGTGAAGCGAAATGCGATTTGGGCGCTAACTGGCCGAACGGACGGCACGGGGCGCCTGTCTCCCAGCAGCGCCTCCGTGCGGGTGGCGCTGAAGGACGCCAATGCTTCGGTGAGGCATACAGCCATTCACTCGGTCAGCGTCGCAAAGGATAAGGATGCCGAACCGGAGCTTTTGTCGCTTTTAAAAGACTCAGACCCTCAGGCGCGACGCGCGGCCGCGGAAGCTTTAGGCCGGGTTGGATCGGCAGAAACAGTGCCCGTTCTGTTGACCGCGGCGGGTTCGCTCACTTCGGCGGCTGGCAGTTCTATTCCCGACCGTGTGCAGGAGCACTCGATCATCTACGCATTGATCGAGATTGACGCGCCTTCGGCGACGCGCCAGGGCTTGGAGAGCGAGAACCACTTCACAAAACGGGCCGCTTTGATCGCTCTCGATCAGATGGATAACGGCAAACTCGACGCGAAAACCGTTGCGCCGTTGCTTTCCTCCGCCGACCCGGTGCTTAAGGAAACGGCCAATTGGATCGTTTCTCACCGAAGGGCATGGGGCGGCGACCTGGCGGAATTTTTCGCGGCGAAGCTGAATGACAAGAACCTGAGCGAGCCGGAGGCCAGGGAATTGGAACGGCAGCTCGCGACGTTGGCGGCCGCGGAACCGATTCAAGAATTACTGGTGAAATCCGCGGCGGACGAGAAGCTGCCGACCGCCAATCGACTCGTGGCACTCCATGCGATGGCGCAAGCGCATCCTAAAGAAACTCCCGCCTCCTGGACCGAGCTAATTGCCAGGCTGGCCGGCCACGGAGAAGGCGACCTGGCCGGACCTGCTGTCGCCGCCGCGAGCAGTTTCTCCTTCAAACGGCTGCCGGAAGATCTCAAGACCGCTCTATTCACTGCCGCGCACAACGAGCGTTTGTCAGAGGAGACTCGTTTGCAGGCGCTCGCGGTCGCATCTCCCGGCGCTGAGTTGGATGACACGCTCTTCCGGTTTGTCCGCGAGAATCTGACAAGTGAAAAATCTCTTTCGATTCGAAACAGCGCCTCGGCAATTCTGACGAAAGCAAAACTGAATCAGGAACAATCGTTGGCGCTCTGCGAAAATATTAAAATGGCAGGGCCGCTCGAACTCTCGCATCTGCTCGGAGCATTTGAAAATTCAACGAGTGAGTTGGTCGGGACGACGCTAATTTCCAGTTTGAAGGAGTCCCGCGGTTTGAGCGGTTTGCATCCCGACCGCATCAAGCAAACGCTCGCGAAGTATCCCGAACCCGTGAAGGAACAGGGCCGGGCGGTGGCGGCCATGTTAGACGAAGACTTGGCCAAGCAGGCAGCTCATTTGGACGCTCTTCTGCCGCGCATCAAAGGCGGAGATATCCGGCGCGGCCAGGCGCTTTTTAACAGCCAAAAGGCGGCCTGCGCGTCCTGCCATCAGATTGGATATCTCGGTGGCAATCTTGGTCCGGATTTGACGCGGATCGGGCAAGTGCGAACAGAACGAGACTTGCTCGAAGCGATTGTTTATCCGAGCGCGAGTTTCGTGCGGAGTTTCGAGCCGGTAATTGTCCGAACCAAAGGGGGCGACGAGTACAGCGGCGTCCTGCGCAAAGATGCGGTGGATGAAGTTGTGCTTGGCACGGGTCCGGGCGCGGATGTTCGTATCGCGCGGAATGATGTTGAAGAAACGCGGCCCGGCAAAATTTCCGTGATGCCGCAGGGATTCGCCGAGCAACTGCGCCAGGATGAATTGGCGGACTTGATCGCCTTCCTGGAGGCGAATCGGTAGAGCGCGAAGATCACACCCCGGAGACGATCCGCTCCTCTTCCGACGGCGTAACCGCATTTCGGGCTTTGGACTGCGGCCTGGCCGTCGCGGCATCAAGGTTTGCGTTCAAAGTTGCCGGAGTTAGCTCACCTTCCCACCGGCTGATCACGACCGTGGCGACGCCGTTTCCGATCATGTTGGTCAGGGCGCGGCATTCGCTCTTAAATCGATCCACGCCCACGAGGAGCGCCAGCGATTGGATCGGAATGCTCGGCACGGCCTGAAGCGTGGCGGCGAACGTGACAAATCCCGCGCCGGCGACGCCACTGGAGCCTTTTGAGGTAATCATCGCCACCAGGAGCAGAGCGATCTGCTGTCCCAGAGTCATGGGAGTGTTCGTCGCCTGAGCGAGAAAGACCGCGGCCATGGTCATGTAGATATTCGTGCCGTCCAGGTTGAAGCTGTAGCCGGTTGGAATGACGAGGCCAACCGTGGAATCCGCGCAACCAAGACGCTTCATCTTTTCGATCATCCCGGGCAGAGCCGTTTCCGAGGAACTGGTCCCGAGCACGAGGAGCAATTCATCTTTAATAAGGCCCAGAAAGCGGAAGATGGAAAACCCGCTGAGCCGCGCAATCGTGCCCAGAACCAGGAATACAAAAATAATCGCTGTTAAATAAAAGGTCCCCATGAAGAAGAGCAAACGATTGATGGATGAAACGCCGTAACTCCCCACGGTGAATGCCATCGCGCCGAAAGCACCGAGCGGCGCGGCGCGAATCACAATCCGCAGAATTCCGAAAAACACGCGAGTGCCATGATCCACCACCTTCAACACGGGCTTGCCCGCGGCGCCCAGGAGCGCGATGGCAAAGCCGGATAACATTGAAACCAACAAAATCTGCAGCAAGTCGCCGGAGACAAATGGTTCGACGAAAGTGTTTGGAATGATTTTTAAGAGGAATTGGGCTGTACTCAAGGTATGAGCGCGTTCGGAATAGGCTTGCGTGACTTTCGAATCCATAGTCGTGGGATCAATATTAAAACCGGCGCCCGGTTTGAGCACGTTCCCGACGATCAGTCCAATGATCAAAGCCAACGTCGAGACCGCTTCGAAATAAAGAATCGCCTTGATCCCCACGCGCCCCAGCTTCTTC
>DASYTB010000257.1:0-3990 GCA_036002705.1 Verrucomicrobiia bacterium | reverse complement strand
GAAATGTTAAAGCAGCCCTGCAAAGTCACGCTTTACAGTGATTCACAGTATCTGGTGGAGGCGATCATGAAAGGGTGGGCGCTCTCGTGGAAACGGAAGAATTGGTGGCGGACGAAAACGGAACGCGCGGCGAATGTTGATCTTTGGGAACGGCTCCTTCTGCTATGCGAAAAACATGTCGTGGAATTCCGATGGGTGAGAGGTCACGCGGGTGATCTGGAGAACGAGCGGTGTGATCAACTGGCGATGCAAGCGTTGCGCCAGGCCGATCTTCCCATCGACGACGGCTACGAAAATAAAGCGGATACGGGAGGGGTTCGGCCCGAAATTCGGGAGGGGGAGCCGTGTTACAAATGCTCAACGCCCGTGATCAAGCGGGCGGGGAAATCGAAGCCCGTCCAGCTTTACTACTACGAGTTCCATTTGTGGTGCCCGAAATGCGAGATCACCTACGTCGTTGAGTCCGCGAAGAGACAGGTCGAGCAACCTCCTTCGCTGTTTTAAAAGGGTCCGGTCAAGGATCGGTCAGTGGGAGCCTAGTTTTCCGTCCGCTCGACGCTCAGTGAATTGTTTTATCCCCCTGGCGTCTCCTGAGACCTGTCAACTCTGACAGTTGATCCCGGAGTTAAGCAGGGCGCATCCTTCACACAAAAGCCTCCCGCATCGGCAGGCGCGCGGGTCAAAAATGCCAACAGATCTGCAAATTATTCGGGCGAAGGAGTTTGTTCGCCTGGGCGCTCGCGAACATCTTGATTTTGAAGCGAGCAAGGAGGCGCTCAGAACTCTGGCCCAGTCCTGTCGCAAGCGCGGACTCGATCGGGCCTTGTTGGATTTGAGGGATCTGCCCGTTCCGCGCGAGCGCTTATTCAAACCGGCACAACTGGCCGAACTGATCGGGACTTTTAAGGAAGCTGGATTCACCCGGCGGCAGCGTCTCGCTGTCCTCTACAAGACAGACCCGCACAAGGGTATTCGCATGTTTGCGTTCATTGGCACGTTTAAGGGCTGGCATGTCCGGGCGTTTTCGGAATTCGAACCAGCACTATTATGGCTGTCGGCGGAGATCAGGAGCGAGTCTGGACCTGCAGGGGAGGAAATCCCAATTCAGACCGGCGCGCCGACCAGACAAGTCAAAGTGAAGGTTAGACGAGTCAGGACAGAGGCGCCTGGGTCGGATAGATCGGTCACGGAATTGGATTAGCTTCCAAAAGCAAGAATCGCAGGAGCTTCCAAAAGCCACACGTCCCCCTTTCTGGACACACCGATGCGCTTTCAGTGGCCTTTTGAGAGAACGACAGAGTTGTTGGAGGAAATGCGCGCGGATTTGGGTGATGATCTGAGCAAGGCGATGGCTCCGGGCGCCGCCCTCCGGGTTGTGTGACGCCGCCGGCGATTAGACTCCGGGCAAATAAAACCGAGGAAAAATGTCATGGCGAAAATCAAAACATTTGAAGGAAACAAAGAACATAGGGTCGTTTCGGAAAAGGAGTGGCTGGCCGCGCGCAAGCGTCTGCTGATTAAAGAAAAGGGGTTTTCGAAACTCCGTGACCAATTAAACCAGCAACGGCGCGACCTGCCGTGGGTCAAAGTGAGCAAGGAGTATGTTTTTGACTCGCCGGAGGGCAAGCAGACGCTGGCGGACCTTTTTTGCGGGAAGAGCCAGCTCATTGTGTATCATTTCATGTTTGGGCCGGGCTGGAGGGAAGGTTGCCCGCATTGTTCGTTCTGGGCGGACCACTTCGATAGCGCGAACATTCATCTGGGGCAACGGGACACAACGCTGGCGGTCATTTCGCGCGCGCCGTGGAAGGAGATCAAGCCATTCAAAAAGCGCATGGGCTGGCGATTCAGGTGGCTCTCCTCAAATCAGAGTGATTTCAATTTTGATTTTCATGTGTCGTTCACGCCGGAAGAAATCAGGAGCGGGAAGCTTTTTTACAATTACGGCCCCCTCGCGATGGAGATTGATGAACGGGAAGGCGTGAGCGCCTTTTACAAGGACGCGAAGGGAAATATCTATCATACCTACTCGTCCTACGCGCGCGGGATCGACCTGCTGAACACAACCTACAACTTCCTCGATTTGACGGCCAAAGGCCGCGATGAAAATCCTGAGCAAACGCAAGATTGGGTGCGTTACCACGATAAGTACAAGGCATGACCGGGAATGGCAGCGGCTTCTTTTGGCGGAGAACCGGAGAATAATGCCCACACTGTCACATCGAATTACTGGTCAAACATTGTGAACAGGCTTGAGGTTCGGTGCGAGGAGATGAATCACGGCGAAAGCAATCAGGTAGGCCAGGCCGGCGCAGAGGAAGGGCACAACGTAATTGCCCTTTCCCTGGACCATATAGCCGACAAAGACCTGGAAGATGGAGGCGCCGAAGTAGCCGAAGGTGCCGCCGAATCCGGCGACGGAGGCGACGGAGTTTCTGGGGAACATGTCGCTAACCAATGTGTAGAGATTCGAACTGAAGCCCTGGTGCGAAGCCGTCGCCAGTCCCAGGACCAGAACGGCGGTCCAGAGTTGGGAAAGATTTTGGGCAAAGATCACTGGGAGCATTCCGCAGGCGCAGAGGAACAGAGCGGTTTTCCGGGCGCGATTTACGCCGGATCCGCGTTTGATCATAAACGAGGAAAGCCAGCCGCCCGCGACGCTGCCGACGTCTGACATGAGGTAGATGATCACGAGCGGCCCGCCGATATGGAGCAAGTCGAGGCCATATTTTTGGTTCAAAAATTTGGGCGCCCAGGTCATGAAAAACCACCACATTGAATCGGTAAAGAATTTGCCCAACGCGAAGGCCCAGGCCTGACGGTAGGTAAAAAGTGAAAGCCAGGGAATTTTCATCTGCGGCTCGGGCGGATCGCTTTGGATCAAACTCAACTCGCCGGGGAAAACGCGCGGATGCTCGGCGGGATGGCGATAGATCGGCAGCCAGAAAAAAATCCAAATGAGGCCAATGGCGCCGGTTCCGATGAACGCCCATTGCCAGCCGTAACTACTGGCCAACCACGGCACGACGGCGGGCGCGAGAATCGCGCCCATATTCGTTCCGGCGTTGACGAAGCCAAAGGCGAAGGCGCGTTCCTTTTTCGGAAACCACTCCGAAAGGGTTTTCGTCGCCGCTGGAAAATTGGGCGATTCCGAAACGCCCAGGAGCGCCCGCATGAGGCCAAAGCTCAATGGCCCGCGCGCGACGACGTGCAGTACTGACGAAACGCTCCAAGCCGCGAGCGCGAATGCGTAACCGAGTCGTACCCCGATCGTGTCGAGGAAACGGCCGGAAACCAATTGGCCAAGGGCATAGGAGAGAGCGAAGGTCGATTGAACGTAGCCGTATTGAAGGTCGCTGATCGCGTAGAGCTTCTGCAAATCGGGCGCGAGGATGCCCATGACCATACGGTCCAGGTAATTCACAGTGGTGGCGAAAAAGACCAGACCGAGAATGACCCAGCGAAAATGGCTTACCGAAGTCTTGGATGCTTTTCCGGGTGGGGCGGCCGTAATACTCAAGCAAGTCTCAATGAGCTTCGGCCACAGAGGCCACAGGGGGCGGCGTGTGTTTGATCAACTTGTTCGCCCAGGCGATGAAGTATTTCATGTTCGAGCGATCTTCGTGGCCGCCGTCGTGCTGCCGCCAGGCGAGTTCGCCATCCAGCAGACCCGTGTTCACCGGGGGCATTTTCGCCGTTCTATAATCTTCCGTCACTCCGATATCGCGCGCGCGCAATAACCGGAAGACAGGTCCGGCGGCGACCGTTGCCATGTAGCTGCCTTGCTGATCGAGCCAATTCGCATCCCCTCGCTCCGGAACGCCGTAACTGATGAAGGTGGGACGCGGCGCGCAGAGCGCAATCAATTCATGCGCATCGACCGGAAGGTCTCCGGGATTCTTGCTGCCGAAGTCCGCCTCCTCGGCCCCGTACTTTATGAAATTGCCGGCCATCCAGTGATACTCGCCGGCGCCGGTCAGGTTCTCGACC
>DASYTB010000256.1:0-3217 GCA_036002705.1 Verrucomicrobiia bacterium | reverse complement strand
CAAAAACAGCCAAGAACGGAAAACCCGCTAAACAGGCGCGCAAGAAATAACCGGGATTACAGTTTAAACTCGCAAAGCCGCCGCGGGCCACTCTGGCGGCTTTTTTCTTGGCACGTATAAACGCCGCCTGCGTCATGATCGAGGGCGACTGCGCTCAAAAGCCGCGGAAAACCCCGAAAATGTAAAAACTTCATCTGTTCAGAAGAAACGGTTTGCCAAGCCCCTAATTTTCAGGTGAATTCCAAGGCATTCCGCATGAAAGCTGAACGCTGGCTTCGAATTATTCCGGTCGCGCTGATCATGTACACTATTTCGTACGTGGATCGAACGAACGTTTCCCTCGCGCTGGACCCGAAGATCTCCACCATGATGAAGGATCTTCTCATGGATGATCGCATGAAGGGGGAGGCAGCGGGGATTTTCTTTATCGGCTACGTCCTGCTCCAGATTCCGGGTGGTTACCTGGCTAATCATTGGAGCGCCCGCAAGCTTATTGCGATTTTTCTGGTCCTGTGGGGCGCCGCCGCCATCGGCTGCGGACTGGTCACAACCTTCCGCCAATTCGAAGTGATGCGCTTTTTGCTCGGCGTCGCGGAAAGTGCGGTGTTCCCGGCCACCCTGGTTCTGCTCTCCAATTGGTTTCCTCGCTCCGAACGCGCCCGGGCCAACGCCTATTGGATTCTTTGCCAGCCTATCGCCGTGATTTTTTCGGCCCCCCTTAGTGGCTGGATCCTGGGAAAATGGGACTGGAAAACAATGATCATTGCCGAGGGCGCTCTTCCATTTCTCTGGCTGCCCATTTGGCTTTATTTCGTCAGTGACCGTCCCCGCGACGCTCGCTGGATCTCCGCGGAGGAACGCGATTACCTCGAAGCGACCCTTGAGCGCGAGGCCGTTGAAATACAACCGGCGAAGCAGGAATCGCCCTGGCGGGCTTTTGTCACGCCCACCGTTTTCTTCATGGTGCTCATCTATTTTTTCCAGAACTGCGCCGCCTACGGTTGCATGACCTTCCTGACCGAAGCCTTGCGCAGTTCCGGGCGAAGCAACTCCGCGCTCATGTACGGAATTCTTTTCGCCGTGCCCTACATCGTCACGGCCGTTTTAATGATCCTCAACTCGTGGCATTCCGATAAGACCCACGAGCGCCGGGGCCACGCCGCGGCCGCCTATGGCATCAGCGGCATTTGCCTGATCGCGAGCGTGCTGCTCAAAGAGCATTCCTTTTGGGGCTCTTATGCCCTCCTTTGTCTTGCGATCCCGGGACCGTTCGCCGCGCAACCGGCCTTCTGGACGATCCCCTCGGAACTCCTCCCGAAAGCTGTTCTCGGCTCAGTCATGGGCCTCGTCAACGCCATCGGAAATTTGGGCGGCTTTCTCGGCCCGTTTATCGCGGGAGACCTCAAGCAACGCACCAACAGCATCGTCCTGCCGTTCGTCGTATTGGGCTTCGGGATGATCCTGGCTGCCGTTTTCTGCTTTGCGCTCCCGCGCCGAAAAACAATGACTGCCGCGGGATTGGCCACGGCTCCGGAAACGGCCGTGAAATGAGTAAAATGACGGTGCCCAAAAAAGGTTCACCTCGTTATGATTGCTTTGTAAAGTGAGCCGATGCCAAACCGGTTTTGCCTTTTGATACTTGCCTTGTGCGGCGCTTCGCTCGCCTTTCCGGCGGAGGAGAGGGGAAACGCCGCGGCCTTCATGGAAAGCGAGGTGATCTTTTCGCTGGAACATTGGCACAATCACGCTTCCTGCATCATCGAGCTGCCGAACGGCGATTTACTCGTTTGCTGGTTCCACGGTTCTGGCGAACGCACTGCGGATGACGTGAAAGTTGAGGGTGCCCGCAAAAAAAAAGACGGGTCCTGGTCGCCGCGCTTTACCATGGCTGACACGCCCGGGTATCCGGACACAAATCCGTGCATGTTCATTGATCCGCGCGGCAAGCTCTGGCTGCTCTGGCCCACGATCCTCGCAAATACCTGGGAAAGCGCGTTGATGAAATACCGCATCTCTTCAGATTATCTCGGCGATGGGCCGCCCAAATGGGAGACGAGCGAAGTATTGCATGTGACGCCTGATGACCGATTCGCAAAGATGGTCCACGACTATTTGGACCAGGTGCAATCCGCGTCCCAACTGGATGTCCCCGAGCAATTTCGCCCGCGCCTCAAGGAGTATATCGCCCGTTTGGGCAAATCCGCGGACGACAAGCTGGCTCGCCGCCTCGGATGGATGACTCGGGCGCATCCGTTCGTGGTCGATAACACTCGATTGATTGTCCCGCTTTACTCGGATTTGTTTTCCTTTTCGCTCATGGCCATTAGCGATGATTGGGGCGCGACCTGGCACACGAGCACTCCTTTGATCGGAGCCGGTAACATCCAGCCGAGTATCATTCGCCGCGATGACGGTTCGCTCTACACGCTCATGCGCGACAACGGCCCGCCGCCCAAACGTCTGCATCAAAGCGAGTCGCGTGATCGCGGCGAGGTATGGTCGAAAGTGACGGATACTGACCTGCCCAATCCCGGTTCCGGCGCGGAAATCATTCGCCTCAAAAACGGCCATTGCGTCCTCATTAGCAATGACGCGGAGAATCACCGGAGCAGCCTCGCCGTTCAGCTCTCCGAGGACGAAGGCCGCACCTGGAAATGGAAGCGGCACTTGGAATCTGATCCACCCGGCCCGCAAGCCGGGAGTTATCATTACCCGAGCATCTTCGAGGCGAAGGATGGCACCCTCCACGCCAGTTACAGTTTTCATTTGAAACGTCCGGAATTGGCTTTAGAGACCGATGGCCAACCCGCCGCCAAATCAATCAAGCACGCGCATTTCAACGAAGCATGGGTGATGCAAGGCGACACGAGGTAATAAAACAATGAGATCAGGAAAGGTTCGCATTATCGCCGCAGGAGCGCTGGCGGTGCTTCTCCTGGCGCGCGGAATATTTTCGCGTTGATCCGCCGCACCCGCGAGCGAACCGCAATCTTTCAGGAGATCATTTCGAGCCCTCCTGCCTGCTAGGCTGCATCTGAAAGCCGTTTTGCAGCGTAAGAGTGTTGATGATGAAAATGAGGACTGCCAGAGGATTTACCCTAGTAGAACTGTTGGTGGTGATTGCGATCATCGCGCTTTTGGCGAGTTTGCTTTTGCCCGCGCTGGCGAAAGCAAAGAGCCGGGCGAAACAGATTTCCTGTCTTTCCAATCAGCGGCA
>DASYTB010000255.1:0-3303 GCA_036002705.1 Verrucomicrobiia bacterium | reverse complement strand
GAGGCAGATACGTCCGTTGGCTGCCTTGCCGGCTGAAGAGCAGCGAGAGGTTTGGAAAGAGGCCGCAACAAAGGCGAAGGAGGAGAATCGCGAGCCGACGGGCAAGGACGTCCAGCGAGTCATCGAGCAACGGAAGCAGCCGAGTTTAGAGTTGCAGGTGGAGTCCCAACCGGACCGGCCAAAAGGGAAAAAGAAATTTTCCGAGGTTCAGCTGGATGCGTGGATTGATGTTGTCCGGAGCTGGCTGAAGGATGGGGAGCGGGTTTCAATTGCGCTGTTGATGGGGAATAAGCGCAACAGTTTCAATGTGGAGCAGATGTACGCGATTTTCGATGAGATGGTGGATCGGGGATTGGTGGAGGATGAATGCTACGTCGAGCCAAAGGGAATAAAGCTTGAGCCGAGCCGGTCCTACCCGGATGGGGCAACTCGTGATGTGGATTCGAGTTCAGGCCCGGATGAAGAGCCGCAACTCGCGAAAACGGAGCCGCAAGTCCTTAAATTGGCAAAGAAGATTTTCGAGATTGGGATGGAGGCTGGCGGGTTGCATGGGAAATGGGCGACCGCAGGAGTCGAGGCGCAGATTGGTTTCATTGCGATCGCGCGATGGCACTTGGGGGAGATTTTCAGTTTGGCCAATGTTGTAGATGAGGAGGCTGAGTTTCGATCGCAGAGAAAGATCATGCGAGTCAAAATGCATGAAGGGTTCCGTCATCCGCTTTATCCCGGCCTGAGATTAACGGTGACTGGCTGGATAGACGGATCGAGTAAAAATCCGCATCGATGGGGAGTCGCGCTGCATTCGTTGGAGACGGAAACGCTCCTTGTTTTCAAGAGCCGCGAAGAATGCGAAAAGGTACTGGGAATTCAGATCGCCGAGTTTGAAGAGGAGCCGCAAAAAGAGTCGGGCGCGATGTTTGTCATTTGCCGCGAAGCGAAAAGGCAGAAGCCGAAGTATTGGTCCGGACCCAATGCCTGGACGAATGATCCATCGAGGGCGAAGCATTTGGCCAGGAAGGCAGCTGGAGCCCGGCTGACGGCTACCAAGGGGTTCGCGTCGTGCAAAAAGGATTTCATGATGGCGCTGCCGAAGGCGTTGAAGAGGTTCGAATCTCAGGCATGATCGAGATATTACAAGGGCACTGCTTGGATTTGCTGGGCCAGATGCGTGATGAATCGGTGCATTGCATTGTGACGTCGCCGCCGTACTGGGGACTGCGGGATTACGGATTGAAGGCGGTCGCATGGCCGACGGGTTGGAAGGGTTGCCATGGATTGGAGCCGACGGTCGATTTGTACGTCCAGCATGAGGTTTTGATTTTTCGGGAGGCGCGCCGGGTTCTTCGAGAGGACGGAACGCTTTGGTTGAATCTGGGGGATACTTATTCGGGCGGAGGCCTCGGCGGAGGAGGTAGTTTTGCTTGCGACGGAATTCGGATGGCCCAAGAGCCTGGGACAAACAAGAACGTGCCCGGCAGGCTGGGCGCGCGTTTGGTAGGCAACGGAATCAAGACCAAGGAGCTGGTCGGCGTTCCATGGCGGGTCGCATTTGCGCTGCAGGCGGATGGCTGGTTTTTGAGGTGCGACAACGTATGGCACAAGCCGAATCCGATGCCGGAATCGGTGCGGGACCGGTCGACGCGATGTCATGAGTTCGTATTCCATTTTTCGAAGTCGAAGCGGTACTTTTATGATTTGGAGGCGGTGAAGGAGGCGAGCTCCCCGAACGCGCATGCGAGAAGCAGCAGCGCGAGCCAGTTTCCGTCGGAATCTCTGAGAGACAGAAATCGACGGCGTTTGCCGGGAGTTAATCCCAAGGCTTTAAAATTGCCTGGTCGAAATAGCCGGTTTCACCAGGACCGGGATCCGAACCATTCAACGGCGCGGAAGGTGAAGCAAAATGAAAGTTTTAGCGCAGCCGTGGTCGGCCTGGTTTCGAAACGAAATATGCGGTCGGTCTGGACTGTGGCGACGGCGCCGTATCGAGGGGCACATTTTGCGACGTTCCCGCCGAAGTTGATTGAGCGCTGCATTTTGGCCGGGACGAGCGAGCGCGGATGCTGTGCTGGTTGCGGCGCGTCGTTTGCGAGGGTTGTGGCGAAGGGGAAACCGGATTTGGCGCATCAGAGAGCCTGCGGCGGGGATTTAAACGGCCACTACAACGGCAAGGCGACTAAGGATTATGCCGGGGCGCGCGCGCAAAATGCTTCGGACGTGAAGGCGCGAATTTTGGCCGGCATGGTGGAGTCTGTGACGGTGGGCTGGAAGAGAGGGTGCAATTGTGGCGAGGAAGCCGGCGAAAAGAGGTGCGTCGTTTTGGATCCGTTTGGTGGATCGGGCACGGTGGGCGAGGTGTGCAATCGGCTGGGCCGGGATGCGATTCTTTTGGAGTTGAACGGGGAATATATCAAGCTGGCGAATGCGAGGTGCGGATTGTAATGAGCAAAAAGCTGATTATCGCTGAAGATCTGACGCTGCCGATTGAGACGGTAACGCAGACGATCGCAATCATTGCCAAGAGGCGCGTCGGCAAGAGTTATACGATGCGCCGAATAGCCGAGCAGCTCTGCCGAGCCAGTCAGCAAGTTGTGCTGGTGGATCCGAAAGGGGACCAATGGGGAATTCGATCTTCGGCCGATGGCAAGTCGCCTGGATTGCCGGTTGTTATTTTGGGCGGTGAACGCGGCGACGTTCCGCTCGAGCCGGGTTCAGGCGAAGTGGTTGCCAAACTGGTTGTCGAGGAGCGGGTAAGCGTCCTTTTAGATCTATCACTTTTCCGGAAACACGAGATATCGACATTCATGACTGCGTTTCTGGAAAACCTTTACCGCATGAAAGCGCGGGAAGTTTATCGGACGCCGCTCGATGTGATCATCGATGAAGCCGATGCGATTGCGCCACAGAAGCCGCAAGCTGGGGAAGAACGCATGCTCGGCGCGGCCGAAGATATCGTTCGCCGCGGCGGGCAGCGCGGGATTGGTTGCATCCTGGTGACCCAGCGATCGGCGGTGCTCAATAAGAACGTTTTGACTCAGGCGCAAATGCTTGTGGCACTGCGTACGATCGCGCCGCAGGACCTGAAGGCAATGGACGAATGGATCCAAGTGCACGGCGAACCGGAGCAGCGCAAGATACTGATGGAATCATTGCCGTCGTTGCCGGTTGGCGATGCGTGGTTCTGGTCGCCTGGCTGGCCGACAACGGAGGGGATTTTCAAACGGGTGCATGTGCTGCCGATTGAAACTTTTGATTCGGGCAAAACTCCGGAGCCAGGTGAACGGCGAATCGAGCCCAAGAATCTGG
>DASYTB010000254.1:0-5415 GCA_036002705.1 Verrucomicrobiia bacterium | reverse complement strand
AATTTGCACTGGACCCGGCCAATCGCCGACCTTCAGGACCTGAAGAATCTGCTCCACCGCCATAGCTTGCGAACGATCTGCGCGAGCCAGCGCTCCCACGAAGGTTACGAGGGCACCGACCTTTCTTACCGTGTTCTTTTGCGCGACCCCGCGCTCATGGACCAATTTTTAATGGAGTTGCGCGGAATGCACGGCGTAACACGGGTGAGCGGTTTGAGAGCCGAGGAGGAATCAGAGATTTAATGGAACGAGCTTCAGTCATTCCCACGCCTGCCAGCCAGAAGTGGCGCGAATTTCGCATTCGCTACCTGCCGATCATTGTGTTCGGCTGCACCATCGGAGCGATCTTCTACCTATGGCGCGAACACGTGATGCCCCCCGGCCTGGTTGGCCAGGTTGAGCCAGTCCATGCGGATGTCCGCACGCGAGACGCTGGTTTGCTGACAAACCTTTACGTCAAACGCTTTCAAGCCGTTCGCGCGGGCGATTTAATCGCGTCAGTGATTGTCACGGATACTCGCCGGGTGAGCGCGGAATTGCAGCTCCTTGACAGCCAGATCGCCATCGCCAAGGTGGAGATGAACACAATTGTGGATCGGGAGCGACTGGCCTTTGTGTATCAAGACCTGCGCAATGAATTCATGCGCGAGAAGACACAACTCGAGACCGCCAAAGCGCAACTTCCACGCGCTGCCTTTGATGTGACACTTTCGAGCAACTTGCTCAAAGAGAAGGTGCTTTCGGAATTTGATTTCCACCGCTACCAGGGAAACTTTGATTCCTTGAAGGCTCAGGTTGAACAGCTCACGAACAATCTCCAACAAATTCAATCAAAGCTTGAGAGCAGCAAGGCCATCGAGGAACTTGCTTCCAGCGGCGATACTCCCAAAGAAATTGGAGCGCGTCTTGCGATGCTCAAAGCGCAGCAGGAAAAAGTCGAGATGCTCCTCAAACAGCCGCTCATGTTGCGCTCGCCGATTGATGGAGTCGTTTCGACGATTTACCGGCAGGAAGGAGAAACCGTGATTGCGGATGAGCCCATTGTCACGATTAGCGCCACTTCCGGAGATCGCATTGTCGGGTATCTTCGCGCGCCCTATTACGTTGAACCAAAGCCTGGAATGAGAGTTTTGGTCCGGTGCCGAAGCGGAGATCGTCGGGAAGGTGAAGCACGCATTCTCGGGATTGGCGCCAGTTTTGAGGTGATTACCAACGCAGCCTTTATTCGTCCCAATGTGCCGCACGAGATGGGTTTGCCTCTCGCCATCACCGTCCCGCCAGCATTGCGCACTGAACTGCGGCCCGGCGAAATGGTCGATATCACGGTCAAGCCGTAATTCACCACGGCAGGCGCGCTTCGAGAAAGCGCATCATCGAATCGCCGTGCTTCAATTGTTTCCGTTCGACCCAATCTGGCGGAATATCGAGAGTGTCCCGTTTGGAATGGCCGAGGATAAGGAGGCCCTGAGCCTTGAGCAGCTTGGGGAGATTCGGATCATCGAGCAATTTTTGGGCGAAAGACTCAGATCTCTTTCCAAGATTCTTTTCGCCGTAAGGGGGGTCCGCAAAAAGCAGGTCGAAGCGCTTGGAACTGTGGGCGAGTTGCGCGAGCGCGGTGAATGCGTCCTGCACTCTCAATTCAAGCTGCCCAGCCGCGAGACCGAGAGACTCGAAATTCGCGCGGATCATTCGCGCCGTTCGGTTCGATTTTTCGACGATGACGGCGGTTCTGGCTGCGCGGCTGAGCGCTTCGAGCGACAAGGCGCCTGAACCGCCGAACAATTCGAGCACCTCTGCCCCCTCGACGCGCGCACCCAGGCTGTTGAATACCGCCTGCTTCACGAGATCGGGCGTGGGCCGAACATCGAGACCTTTCGGCGCCTTGAGAATTCTTCCGCCGGATTTTCCGCCTACGATACGCATTCTCTTTCCCGTAAGATTACGTTGAAATCAGCCGAATCACCTTCATTCCCGTTGCTGCCGCAAGCTCCTGCCGGCGATGATCGAAAGTGAGGAAGGCTCGGAGATGAAGCTCAAGAGCGCACGCGACGTGCACCACATCCAATGAGCGACTTCCAAGCGCCGGAGTATGCTCCCGGCTTAGGTCTGCGGCGCGGTTCAAAGCTCCGCGCCAGAGAATATCCGCCTTCAGTAAATGACCGCTAACAAAATCGTCTTCAAGCCACTTCCACGAATCCGACGCGTCTTCAGGGGCAAGAGAACCTCGAAAGACCGCAAGGCCGATGGCGTTCACGACCTCGGTGTGACCGTGATGCGTTACAGGCAAGCTTCCGCGTGTTTTCTTCCGCCACGCCGCCATTTCACGCGAGCCTTCCTCGTGGTGAAAGTAGAGGCGGCTTAAAGCACTTGGATCCACATACGTCTGTTCAGCGGTCGCCACGGTTTTCCTCATGCAACGTCCTGCCCTCGTCCCTGGATATCTTCGTGCGTTGCTTGACCAAACGCGCGTAGTAGTCCGGAAGAGGCTCCCCTCCCCTTAAGGAGGGTTTTATAGGACTCAACTGAAAAGATGGGACGCCGTTATCCGTAATAATAATTGAGCCGTGCTCCTCGATTTTGCGTTTAACCGCCCGAAAGTTCAAACGTAGTTCCCGTATCGTGGCTTTGGCCGTGGCCATACCGTGAAACAGTATTGTTTCACCCTTGATAAGTCAACGAATACTCCGATCGACGAAAGCGTCCTCGATCTGAAGGTCGAATAACCGCCCCATTGCAACACGGCTTACGCAATCATTCGTTTGAGCACGTTTTCCGTAATCTGTTGCGCGCGGGGATCTGGGCCCTTCGGTGTTGTGTAAACCGAAGGACGCTGGTAGCCGGGCGGCGCGGAAAGACCATCGGCCCACCAGCAACTCGAGGCGTTGAAGACGAAATTCCCTTTCACTCCGGGATAAATCGTGGCCGTGTAGATGCCGCCGTTGAGCTTGCCGGGTGCGGACTGCGTGGGGCCGGTCGAGAGAATTTGCAAGCCCGGGAGTTCGGCTGGACTTCCATGCCATTCCCATCCGATGAGGCCGGGAATGGCATCGCCCTTTTTCATGCCGGTGCCTTCGAAAATCCAATGATCTGGTTTGGAGCAAGTCCAGTCGGCGCCGCCCGTTGTGGGAGGGACGTTTCCCGCGCCGACCAGCAGATTTGAGTTGGGGCTCTCGTGTGGCAACTTCGCCATCGCTGGGAAACGCTTGATCTCCTCCTCGTCGCGCGGGCCCCAAAAATCAGTTCGCGAGAAGATCCTGTTTGGAACTCCGGCTGAATTGGGGCGTGGATCAATCCGTCCGCAGCAGACATTGCCGGAAAAGAATCCGACGTTCAGCCCGCGCGAGATGGCGCCGCGCAGATTTTCAAACATCGGCATCGAATAATACTCATCGTGGCCGATGGAGATGAAGCCTTTCGCGCGGCGCACGCTTTTGGCATCCGCGTGCAAATCCATGTTCGAAATGTAAGTCACGTCCAGACCGTGCGACTCCATCCAATAAGCCATCGGAAACTCCCAGAGAAACCATTCGCCAGAACCGGTCGAGAGCGGCGCGTCTAAAATCTGGCAGTACTTCCCATACGGCCGATCAAAGCTGATATCCACGCCGGGGCCCCAGTACCACGGATTCTTTCCGTCATCGTAAAGTGAGAATTGGCTGGGCCAGCGGTTGTAGGCCTGCCAGGTGTTGTCGGAACATTGGAAGATGTAATCCGCCGGCCGATTGTCCTTCACGATAAAAATGACATAGCTCTGAACGCCCTCGCGCCCCGCGGTCAGTTTCCCGAGATAAACCCCGCTTACCCAATCTTCGGGGATGCGTATGGCCGCACACGGTTCCCATTGGCACTCGCGCAAGCGATTTGGGCCAACGGCGGGCTCCGGCTGAATCGTTCCAACGAACGGCCCCAACTCCATCACCTGTCGTCCACCCGCTCCGCCGTAATAGCCCATTCGATACAGCTCGATCCGAAAAATCGAGACCGGATTCGTGCTAACGTGAAAACTAATCTCATCTCCGGCCTGCACGCTCGCGCGGGAGCAATATCCCTCGATCCAGGGACAGCGATATTTGGTCGCGGGATCAATCCGCGTATTGAGCAGCAGCCAGTCGGAGGTTCCCTCTTTGGCGTTCTCACGACCGATGGTGTTTCTCTTTTGCGGATGGAAGCTCTCGGCGGTGAAATGAGTCGCGCAACCAGTCGCGCCTGCGGCCACTCCCGCGGCGACAAACGTCTTTAACAAGTTTCGCCTGCTGATTTTCGACATAAAATTTCTCCGGAAAATCAATCAATTACTGACTAACCGGCAGAGCCGCGACCGTGAGGGAGCGCCCGTGCGCGACAGTGACAAAGCGCTCCCTTTAGGTCGCGACTCAGAGAACTTTGCTGGAAGCGCACTGTTCGTGGCAAGCCAACAGCCCGGACAAATTCTGTCAGACGCCCGAAGGGAACCGATAAGCGTGGATAAGATGGTTTTGCCGGAGGCAAGAGTAAGATGAAGGCGGCTCGCGTTAATCGAATCCCACCAATATGCCGCCTTCATCTCCCAGCGAACCCTAGGCTTTGCTCGCATGAGGAAGCCATCTTGGGGATATCGAAAAGTTCCGTCCATCCGGGAAATTCTAATGCTTTATTACTGGATTCCCTGAACCGGAAGCGGATGCGAAATGTGGAACCCGCACCACTGCGCCATCAACTTTCTGCAAGACGGCTTCAGGAGTCTGTGTTTCAATTCGCGACCAGGAACTGAGACTTTCTTCCGCAGTCGTGAAAACAATCATTTTAATGACGGCGCTGATCATCGTCTGGAGCATCGGCGCCGAACGTGTGGAACTGGGAACGCCGCTCACGCGTGTGCATGCGCATAACGATTACGAGCATAAGCGGCCGCTCTTTGATGCGTTGGCCCAGGGTTTTTGCAGTGTCGAGGCCGATATTTACTTGAAGGAAGGCAAACTGCTCGTCGGCCATGAGGAAAGCGATTTGAGGCCCGAGCGGACGCTCGAGAAGCTTTACCTGGACCCGTTACGCCGTTTGGCCGAGCACAATGGCGGACGTATTTATCCGAAGGGTCCCACCGTGATTTTGTTGATCGATATAAAGACGGAGGCGGAAAGCA
Organism: Verrucomicrobiia bacterium; assembly: GCA_036002705.1. Classification (GTDB taxonomy): domain Bacteria; phylum Verrucomicrobiota; class Verrucomicrobiia; order Limisphaerales; family SXQI01; genus DASVNK01. The sequence goes on along the minus strand of DASYTB010000254.1, from coordinate 296 downwards.
CGTATGCAGCGTTGCGACCGGTCCTCCAAACGTATGAAGTCATGCTAACCAGATTTACGGATGGCAGCATACAGACGAACGCGGTAATGGTTGTTTTGAGCGGGAATCGGCCGAGAGAAACGCTGCTCCAGGAAATGACCCGCCTCGCGGCCTATGATGGGCGGCTGAGTGATCTTGGAAAATCTCTCCCGATGGGCTTCATGCCGCTGGTGAGCGATAACTTCCAGGCGCGATTCCCGTCCGCCAGCGGCGGCGCGGTGTCTGAGGCGGATGCGCAGAAGGCCCGCGCGGTCATT
>DASYTB010000253.1:0-11906 GCA_036002705.1 Verrucomicrobiia bacterium | reverse complement strand
CGTCGCGCCCGTCGTCGAAAAAGGGGCGAAATCGCGAAGGCTTTATTTGCCCGCGGGAACCTGGTTTGATTGGTGGAATGGCCGGAAATTCGAAGGTCCGCGCTGGATCGAACGCCCGGTCGATCTCGGGATGCTCCCTCTCTACGTCCGCGCGGGAGCGATTCTCCCGCTTGATCCAGTGCGCCAATATACCGGAGAGCGCGTGACCGAACCCACCACACTCCGTGTATATCCCGGCGCCAACGGAACGTTCACCCTCTACGATGATGACGGCCAAACCCTTGGCTATCGCGACGGTTCCGATCCAGCGACGGTCTGGCTCCGAATGAACTGGGACGAGGCAAATCGTCGTCTGGTCCTCGAGTCAGACCAGCGCATGGAAAAATGGCCCGGCGTCAGCCGAGCATTTAACATTGAAGTCGTCGGCATTAATAGAACGCCCCCGCAAATCCAATTCAAAGGGGAACGAACCGAAGTGCGGTTCTGAGAAGAGCCGACAGTCTGTTTTTTATCTTTGGCAAGCGGCCTGATTACGGTCGGCACAATGCGCGCAGACTGCTTAAACCTTGAAACGGCATTGATCGTAGCCGAGATGCGCAAAAGTTTGAACTCAAAAGCAGTGCGGAGCGACCGAGCATATCTGAAAAGTGATCTGTAAGGGAGTGACAAACCGCTTTTGAGCCAAGATCTTGCGTCAGATCGGTCGCGAGCAAATGCCGATTCGAGCTTAAAAGAAAAAGGCGCGTTCGGATAGACCGAACGCGCTCTCGTAATTTCAAGTTCGGCTTTCTTAGCCTCGGGAACCCTGGCCTTCGTAGGAGCCGCGGTCGCCACGATCTCCCCGGTCGGAACTCCCGATCCCGCCACGTTCCCCTCGGTCGGTGCGCTCAGTGCTCGGACCACGGTCGCCGCCGCGATCACTTCGCTCGCCCCGGTCACCACCACCGCGTGATTCGCCACCACCGCGTGATTCGCCACCGCCGCGTGATTCGCCACCGCCGCGTGATTCGCCACCGCCGACGCGATCCCGTCCTCCGCCACGGTCGGAACGGCCTTCGCCCCTAGGTCCACGATCGCCTCCACGGCGGTCGCCGCGGTCAGAGCGGACCTCACCGCGTTCAAAGCGGCTTTCGCGTTCCGGACGGCCTTCGCCATGTTCTTCGGATCCGGACCCTTCACCGCCGCCGGGACCTTCGTAAGGCCGGCCTTCCTTGGCGGCCATTTCGCGGTCGCGATCTTCCATCGCGGCGCGGCGCGAAAGCTTCACACGGCCTTTTTCATCGATGCCGATGCATTTAACCCAGATTTCGTCGCCGTTCTTGACGATGTCATCGACTTGTTTGACGCGGAAATTGGCGAGTTCGCTGATGTGAACAAGTCCTTCCTTGCCGGGGAAGACTTCCACGAAGCAGCCGAATTCCTTGATGCTGACGACGCGGCCGCGATAGACCTTCCCGACTTCGATATCGCCGGTAGCACCTTGAATGGCGGCTTTGGCGATCTCCATCCCTTCGGGCGAAACGGAGTAAACGTGAACCGTTCCATCATCCTCGATATTGATTTCGCAGCCGGACTCTTCAACGATCTTTTTGATGTTCTTGCCACCAGGTCCGATCAATGCGCCGATCTTCTCCGGATTGATCTTGATGGTCATGATGCGCGGCGCGTACTTGCTCAGTTCCGCGCGCGGTGCGCTCAAGGCTTTGCCCATTTCTTCGAGCACATGCAACCGGGCGACCCGCGCGCGCTCGACGGCCTCAGTCATGATCTTGTGGGGCAAGCCGCGAAGTTTCAGATCGAGCTGAAAACCGGTGAGTCCCTTGTCAGTGCCGGCGAGCTTGCAATCCATATCGCAGAAGGCGTCTTCCCAGCCGATAATGTCGGTGAGCAGACGGTAATCTTTGATATTATTTTGGTCATCCGAAACGGTGCAGATGCCGACGGAAATTCCGCCCACCGGTTTCTTGAGCGGAACGCCGGCATCCATCAACGCCAGGCTACCGCCGCAAACAGAAGCCATGGAAGTGGAACCGTTCGATTCCATGATTTCGCAAGTCAACCGAATGGCGTAAGGGAATTCCTTGAGCGGAACCATCGGTTCGATGGAGCGCTCGGCGAGCGCGCCGTGGCCGATTTCGCGCCGGCCCGGGCCGCTGATCCGCCCGGTCTCACCGACGGAGAAGTTCGGGAAATTGTAGTGCAGGATGAATTGCTTTTCCGTGGCTCCTCCAGTGTACGAATCAAATTCCTGCGCCTCCTCGGTGGTGCCTAACGTCGCCAGCACAACCGCCTGGGTTTCGCCGCGGCTAAACAGCGCGGACCCATGCACGCGAGGCAGAATACCGACCTCGGAAATGATCGGGCGGACCGTATTGAAATCGCGACCGTCCAGACGCTTGCCTTCCTTCATGATCAGGGCGCGCACCGCTTCTTTCTGGATATAATAGAAAGCGTCCTTCAGAACGAATTCGGTGACTTTCTCTTCGCCGAATTTTGCGATGAGCTTTTTCCCCACATCCTCGGTAACGGCTTTGACGGCCGATTCGCGCGCCAGTTTGCCGGGAGTCAGCAGGGCCGGAACCATGCGTTCGCCCGCGAGATTTTTGGCCTCCTTGAGGATATCTTCCGGAACGACATTCAAAGCGATTTGCCGCTTTGCCTTGCCCGCTTTAGAGGCGAGTTCCTTCTGCGCGGCGATGATCGGCTGACACGCTTCCTGCGCGAACTGCAGCGCGGCGTTAAAATCCTCTTCGCTGATTTCGTGCGCCGCTCCTTCGAACATGACAACGTCTTTCGCATTGCCGACGTAGATCAAGTCCAGGTCGCTCTCCGCCATCTGCGCATGCGTGGGATTCGCGATGAACTGGCCGCCGACGCGACCGACCCGGACGGCGCCGAGTGGCCCATCCCATGGGATGTCGCTGACCGTCAAAGCAGCCGAGGCGCCAATAATGCCGATGATATCGGGATCGTTCTCGCCGTCGGCGCTGAGCAGGATACTTTGCACCTGCACTTCGTTGTACATCCCGCGCGGAAAGAGCGGACGAATCGGCCGGTCGATGAGACGGCTGGTCAAAATCTCTTTTTCGGTGGGGCGCCCCTCGCGCTTGAAGTAACCGCCGGGAAATTTGCCAGCGGCTGCAGCTTTTTCACGGTAATCGACCGTGAGGGGGAAGAAATCCTGGCCTGGTTTGGCCGAAATGGCGGCGACCGCCGCGACTAGAACGACCGTCTCACCCAATTGAACGGTCACAGCTCCATCGGCCTGTTTGGCGAGCTTGCCCGCTTCGATAGTAATGTTCCCGGCACCAACCTGGAACGTAACTTTTTCTGACATATTTCCTTTGTTTCAATGAACGAGTCCATTGGCCCAGAGGAACTTCAGTGAGCACCCGGACTTCCACTCGCTGTGCGGTGGCGGTGCTGAATGAAATTTCCCAGTGCCAATGGAAACTTTTTTTCACGCGAGTATAAGAAGGCCCTCGGAAGCGGTTCGCGTTTGTCCCGTTTCGACGCTGATTGGCCCATATGCCAAAGCAGCAGGGGAAATCCTGTTCCCCCAGCCAAAAAACTATTATTTGCGGAGTTTCAGTTTGCGCGTCACCGCCACATAGCGGCTGGCGTCGGTCTTGTGCAGATAATCCAGCAAGCGGCGGCGCTGCCCGACCATTTGCAGCAACCCGCGGCGCGAACTATGATCCTTGTTGTTCTTTTGCAGATGCTCAGTGAGGTGGTTGATACGCTGAGTGAGCAAAGCAATTTGAACATCGGCACTGCCCGTATCGCGGTCATGCACCTTGAACTGTTCAATTGTTTTGGTCTTTTGTTCCATATTCTCCGTAGTAAAATGAAACGGTAATCTAGGTTTCCCGAAGCGGCATGTAAAGAAATTTTAGCGGGTGGGCGTTGGCCGCGATCGCGCGGCCGATTGACCCAAAATAAAAGAGTCTGGATTTTGTGTGAAGAACGGTTCGTTGCCTCGCGGGGAAAAAGTCGCAGGTTACGCCGGGCCGCGAAGGGCTGACTCTAGCCCTAATGCCTGCTAACCCCTTCCGAAGGGAGGTTAGTTTAGTTGCAGATAGTTAGACCTTTAGCAACTCACGAGCTTCGGCCATTCCCGGCGCGGGCCGCCCGAACTCGCTGGCCGTGACTCGCGCCAGGGCGAGAACGTGCCGCCACCTGAAGGTAGAGCGAGTCGAGGCAAATTCCTCGGAAGCCGTTCGGTAGAATTTCTCGGCATGGAGTGCGCCATCTTCACTGACGGCGTAGCGGAGAAGCAGGTCAAAGACCGGGCGTGCCGGGTGACCGAGATCGGCATAGCGCCGGACAATCGCGGTTGCTCTCGCTTGCATATTTCCGCGAATGGCTTCATCGGCCTCGCTCAATAACGATTCGGCGCTGGTTGCCTGGACCTGTGTAACGTGTCCTTGCCAGGGCAATGCTTCCCAGTTCAGGAAATCGCCGCCACGCGCGGTGCGGTCCAGGGCAGCCTGGTAAGCCCCGAGGATCAGACTGGCGAAGCAATTCCGCGTATTGCTGACGCGCGCAATGTTGCGCCAGGCATTCGCCGAGTCGCTGGCATGCACGCCGATGGAGTCACCGTGGACGCTGCCAATCGGCTTCCCGGCGACTTCAGCGCGCGGTGTCCGGCCATAATCTCGAAGAACCAGTTGATTCGCAGCCAGCGTAATCGCCTCGCCAATCGCGTCCGGCGCCACTCCGTCCGCCAGCGCCGCCGCCGCGGCGTCCGCCGCTTGCTGTGGGGTCGATTTGAAGATGGTTTGGCTCAGTTGATCCACCAAGGCGTCGTCGGGCTGGCGGTCGCCGGGAGAACGTCCGAGCAATTTGTATTCATCGAGCAATTTCGGCAGCAATGTCCTCGGTTCATCCGAGACGTAGCTGCGCGGCCACGATTCTGCTTTTACGCAATAACGAACGGACTGGCGAAGGAAGGTGTGAGCCTGCTCTTTGCCGAGCAAACCCATGAGATCCCAGGCGCGATACGGCAGGACGACCCGATGAACTTCGGTGTTATCCTGGACGGCCACAAGCAGGTCGTTGAACGCTTCGTCCGTGGAGCGTTGCGCCAGCGCGGCGAAAGTTTGTTCCGCGGCGGCAACATTTTTTTGCCGAATCTGCGCCCGCAACAATTCGCCCCGTTGGGTCGCGCCTCCTTCATCCAGATTCGATGGGCTGACCTCGTGCAGGATCTCGCTCTCGCGGCCACCATGCTCCTGGATGCGATTCGTGTTTCGGTAAAGGACTTTAAAAACCGGGAGCGCCTGTTTTTCGGGCGGAAGCTCGAGCGCCATGTGCAAAGCCGGGGCCAGCGCCATCATCGTGTGGAAACCGACGTAATCTTCGCCACCGAAAGTTCGCGCGTTGGCCAGCGCCCCCGCTTGCACCAGGCGCCGAAGCTCAGTGCCACTACGCAACTGCTCGACCAATTTGGGCAACAGCCGATTTGCCGGTGTCTCCTGCATCAAACGCACCAAAGGTTCCAGCGAACCGAAAGTCAGCTCCCGCGGTTCGTCCGCTCCGAGTGCCGATGAAAGACCAAGTTCCGAAGCCATGCCATAGCCGAGCGTGCCGACCAGCATGCCGCGTCCAACATCGGCCAGAAACTCGCGGCGGGTCCGTGGAGCAGTCATAAGAACTTCCTTTTGGTTGAATTAATCTTTGATCTATTCTCCGTAATACGCCGATTCGGCACAAGGGTCAAGACGGCGATCGAGACCCCCTGACGGCCCGTCGGCCAGATGAAAGGGGTTTTGCCTGTGAGACTTTAAGGGGCCTAATTATTTAAATTTCAAAAACTTCCCAAAACATGACAGGGCGGGTCAAATAGCGGCTTTTTCAGCGCGGGATTTTTTCTCTGAATTTGGATTCATGGAGGTATTCGGCTTTGGTGACGCAGAATTTCCTGACAAAAGCAGTTCGGCGTTCTCCAAGCCCTCCAGTTGGAGGTAACGCGTCGCATCCGGCGAATTCTGGCGGCGGAGATCGAGAAACATGTAGGCGCTCTTCGCCTCGGCCTCGGATGATCCCGTGATTTCCCGGTAAAGGGCGATGGCGTTTGTCTCACTCATGTGACGCTTTAAATGATATCAGCGAGTGGCCTTCTGGCAACGGGGCCACCGCGGAAAACGGTTGCACAGCAACGAAAACCTTTTGGACAAAGGCCCCGTTGAAGTGTAGTTATTTCAAAGCTGGCTTGCCAGCGGGCGGTAATTTCGATTCAATCTCCGCCTTCGGGAGTGGCTGGATAGCTCAGTCGGTAGAGCAGAGGACTGAAAATCCTTGTGTCGGCGGTTCAATTCCGTCTCCAGCCACCACCGCATCAATCATTTAACCCGAATGTGCCACCCAACCACCGGGGCATTGCTCGCATCCTGTTTCTTTCTTTTCTCCAATGCTGCCGCGGAATGGCAAAAGGCGGACGGGTATCGGTGGCGTGATCTTCCGATTCCTGCCACAGGGAAAACGGGTTTTGCGAAACTTAATTCAGATCGGACCGGCATTCTCTTCACAAATTCTCTCTCGGATCAGCGCTCGATCCTGAATCGCAATCTTTTGAGCGGTTCGGGCGTGGCAGCCGGAGACGTGGATGGCGATGGTTTGTGCGATCTCTATTTTTGCGGGTTGGACAGCGACAATGTCCTGCTTCGGAACCTTGGTGGATGGAAATTTGAGGATATCACGGCGACCGCTGGCGTGGCCTGCGCTAGGCAGGACTGCACGGGAGCAACTTTCGCGGATGTGGATGGAGATGGGGATCTGGATCTGCTGGTGAATTCGCTCGGCGCCGGCACGCGATTGTTCTTGAACGATGGCAAAGGCCATTTCACCGAAGCGACGGACGTGGCGGGTTTGCGGTCGCGCAGCGGGAGTATGTCCCTCGCTCTGGCCGATGTGGACGGGGACGGTGATCTGGATCTTTACGTCTGCAATTTTCGTCCGACGACCATTAAGGATCATCCGCGAACCCGATTTACCATGCAGATGGTTGATGGCCGGCCCGTGGTGGCGATGGTCGATGGGCGACCCGCGACGACGCCGGATTTGACCAATCGTTTTGCGGCCGGACCGTCCGGCGCAATTTTTGAATTTGGCGAAGCCGATGCGCTTTACCTCAATGATGGGAAGGGACATTTCACTCCTGTTTCCTGGACGGATGGCCATTTTCTCGAAGCTGATGGGAAGCCTTTGCGGGAACCGCCGCGCGATTGGAGCCTGGCAGTTCAAATGCGCGATCTGAACGGCGATGGCGCGCCGGACATTTATGTGTGCAGCGATTTATTCACGCCGGATCGAATCTGGATCAATGATGGAAAAGGGCATTTTCGCGCCCTCGACAATTTATCGCTCCGCAGTACGCCCACTTTCTCCATGGGGGTCGATTTCGCGGATATCGATCGCGACGGGCATCTCGACTTTTTCGCCGTGGACATGCTGAGCCGCGAGCACCAAAAACGGCACGTTCAACTGTCGAATTCGAATCCTGCGGTTTGGCCGATTGGTTTGATCGATGTGCGGCCTCAGCTCCTTCGCAACACGCTGCAATGGAATCGGGGCGATAACACGTTCGCGGAGATCGCGTGGTATGCCGGCGTCGAAGCGTCGGATTGGTCCTGGGGTCCGATCTTTCTCGACGTGGATTTGGATGGTTATGAGGACATTCTGGTCACGAATGGACAGTTGCGCGATTTCCAGAACGCCGATTTGACGATGCAAATGGAGGCATCGAAGCGTGATCGAGAATTCACCCAGAAGGATCTCTCCGACTGGCTGATGAAGTTCCCCCGGCTGGACACTCCCAAACTGATCTTTCGCAATCGTGGCAACCTGACGTTCGAAGAGGTGGGCGCGGCCTGGGGCTTCAACACGCCCGGCATTTCACAAGGGATGGCTCTGGCCGACCTGGATAACGATGGTGACCTCGACGTGATGGTGAACAACTTGAATGCCGGCCCTGGTATTTACCGGAATGAAACCACGGCCCCGCGCCTTGCCGTGCGGCTGAAGGGACTGCAGCCAAATACGCAGGGGATCGGCGCGAAGATCAGGGTGCTCGGCGGTCCTGTTCCGCAGAGCCAGGAAATCATTTGTGGAGGAAGATACTTATCGGGCGATGATCCAATGCGCGTTTTTGCCGCCGGAAGCTCGACAAATAATCTCAGCATCGAAGTGACCTGGCGCAGCGGAAGGCGAAGCATGGTCAAGGCGACTCCCAATCGGCTCTACGAGATCAATGAGGCGCGCGCCGAAGAAGCTGGTGTGGAGCCTGTGGCGAAGGAAAAGCCGCCGATCTTCGAGGACGTTAGCCATTTGCTCGGGCACATTCACTCCGAAGAACCTTTCGACGATTTCCAGAGGCAGCCGCTTATGCCCAATCGCCTGTCTCAGGCTGGCCCAGGCGTCTGCTGGACCGACCTCGATGGAGATGGCTGGGATGATTTGTTCATTGGCAGCGGAAAGGGAGGAGGAATGGCGATCTATCGGAACAATGGGCAGGGTGGATTTGTCCGGATGGGCGACGACGCGATGACTCGGCCGACCACTCGTGACCAGACGACCATTCTCGGTTCCGGCGGTCAGCTTTTTGTTGGATTCTCGAATTATGAGGATGGCCTGACCAACGGCGTTGCGCTGCGGGTTTTCAATTTCCGAAATCACGGACCGACCCAGGCCTTGCCCGCGCAGCCGTCCAGCAGCGGTCCGATGGCTCTGGCGGATATCGATGGCGACGGCGATCTGGACCTGTTTATTGGCGGGCGCTCGATTCCGGGACGCTATCCTGAACCGGCGTCATCGATCGTGTTGCGCAACGACAACGGCTCTTTTCAAGTGGCCCAGACCTTGGAGAAGGTCGGCCTGGTGAGTGGCGCGGTTTTCAGCGATCTGGACGGGGACGGATTGCCAGAGCTGATCCTGGCCTGTGAGTGGGGGCCGGTGCGTGTTTTCCATAATGATCACGGCACGTTCTCGGAGGTCACGCGGAAGCTCGGGCTGGGCGATTTTCTCGGCTGGTGGAATGGCGTGACGACCGGGGATATTGATGGCGATGGCCAACTCGACATTATTGCCGCGAATTCGGGCCTCAACAGCAAGTATCACGCGAGCCGTTCTCATCCGGCGCGGTTGTATTATGGCGACTTGCGCGGGCAGGGGAACCTCGATCTGATCGAAGCTCACTACGAGGAAACGATGGCCGCCGAAGTGCCGGAACGCGATTTGAGGGCCGTCGGCGCGGCCCTTCCGTGGGTTCAGGAAAAAATGAAAACGTTCGAAGCTTACGGTGGCGCGAGCGCGCAGGAGATTTTTGGACCCGCCCTCGACGAGGCGACGGTTTTATCCGCCAACACCCTTGAATCGATGGTCTTCTTCAATCGCGGCGATCATTTCGAAGCGGCTCCGCTCCCGCGCGAAGCGCAGTTCACGGTCGGCCTCGGCGTCTGCGTTGCGGATCTGGACGGTGACGGAAATGAGGACATTTTCCTCAGCCAGAACTTCTTCGCCGCTACGCCCGAAACCATGCGCAACGATGCCGGCCGCGGCCTCTGGCTTCGCGGAGACGGAAAAGGGACCCTTAAAGCCGTTTCAGGCCAGGAGAGCGGCGTGAAGATCTACGGCGAACAGCGCGGCTGCGCGCTCTCTGATTTCGATGGCGATGGCCGCGTTGATCTGGTCGTCACCCAAAACGGGAATCAAACCAAACTGTATCGAAATGTCGGAGCAAAACCGGGCCTGCGCGTTCGCTTGCTCGGCCCGCCGGGAAATCCCTCTGGAATCGGAGCCATTCTTCGCCCCGGCTTCGGCGAAGGCTGGGGCCCTGCCCGCGAAATCCACGCCGGCTCGGGTTATTGGTCGCAGGATAGCCCCGTGCAGGTGCTTGGAACGCCCGCCGAATTGACACGCATCCGAGTACGCTGGCCCGGCGGAAAAACGACTGAGTCAGCCGTTCCGTCCGGCGCGCGGGAGATTCAGGTGGACACAAACGGCACGGTCGTCGTCAGGCGATGAAAAAGTCGCGAAAGTTCAGTGGCTGGTTAGCACCGCGTTCATCGAGATCGTGGCCCTTTGCGCTGATCTTTGCGCTATTGGCGCCCATGGCGAGGGCAGGCGCGCTTCAGTGGCAGCAAGGTAACGGTTATCGTTTTGCGGATGTTCAAGTGCCGGCGGACGGAAAAACGGGCTTCGCGCTGCTGCCGGGACAAAGCACCGGGATCAGTTTCACGAATCATCTCTCCGATTTTTTTGCCGCGAAAAATCGCATTCTGGAAAACGGCTCGGGCGTGGCTCTCGGCGATGTGGATGGCGATGGTTGGTGCGACATTTATTTTTGCCGACTGGAGGGTCCGAATGTTCTCTATCGCAATTTGGGCAACTGGCGCTTTGAAGACATCACGCAATCCGCCGGTGTTGCCTGTGACGGACAATTCTCGACGGGGGCTTTACTGGCTGATGTCGATGGGAATGGCACGCTTGATTTGCTGGTGAATTCAATTGGCGGCGGGACGCGACTTTTCCTCAACGATGGCAAGGCGCATTTCACGGAAGTGATGGATTCGGGTTTGGCGCGGCAATTCGGCAGCACTTCGATGGCGATGGCGGACATCGACGGCGACGGCGATCTCGAATTGTACGTCGCGAATTATCGGACGACGACTTTCAAAGATGCACCGCCGGGGATTGTTCCGCCGCAAACGAGGCGCGTCGATGGAAAGATTGTCGTCACACCGGAAGATCGCTTCGCGGGAGTGTTGACGAAGGGGGGCGCCATCCGTCTGAGGGAAGTTGGCGAACCGGACATTTTGTACGTGAACAAAGGGCAGGGACATTTCGGAGCGATCTCGTGGTTGAGCGGAGCGTTCGTGGATGACGAGGGGAACAAGTTGTCCGGCCTGCCGCGTGATTGGGGCCTTTCGGCGATGTTTCGCGATATCAATGGCGACGGCACGCCGGACATTTACGTTTGCAACGATTTTTTCTATTCGCCGGATCGGGTTTGGCTGAACGAGGGCGGGCGCCGTTTTCGGGCTGCGCCGCGGCTGGCACTTCGGGACATGAGCATGTCCTCGATGTCGGTGGATTTCGCCGACATTAATCGCGACGGATTCGATGATATTTTCGTGGCGGATATGCTGAGCCGCGATCACCTCGCGCGACATCGTCAACGTGCCAACACGATGCTGATGCGCGAAGCGCCGCTGCCGATTACCGACTCAGAATTCCGCCCGGAGGTGATTCGGAACACGCTTTTCCTCAATCGCGGCGATGGCACGTATGCCGAGATCGCCCAGTTCGCGGGGCTTCAGGCGAGTGAATGGAGCTGGAGCGCCATTTTCATGGATGTGGATCTCGATGGCTATGAGGACCTGCTGATCACAAACGGGAATGACCGCGATGTTCTCGACGCGGATACGATCAAAGAGACAGCCGTCGCCGGAAAATCCGCCGAGCAGCACCTCAAGGACCTTCAGAAATTTCCGCGGCTGGAGACGGCGAATCTCGCCTTTCGCAATCGGGGCGATCTGACCTTCGAAGAAAAGGGCGCGTCATGGGGCTTCAACACGCCTGGCGTTTCGCATGGGATGGCGCTCGCGGATTTGGATAATGACGGCGATCTCGATGTCGTCGTGAATAATCTTAATTCTGGCGCGGGCATTTACCGGAACGAAACTCCCGCTGCTCGTGTCGCGATTCGTTTGAAAGGAGTTGCGCCAAACACTCGTGGAATCGGCGCGAAGATTAAAGTTTCGGGCGGACCGGTAACGCAGAGCCAGGAGATGATCGCCGGCGGACGTTATTTGTCGTGCGATGATTCGGTTCGCGTTTTCGCAGGTGGTTCGGCCACGAATAACTTAAAGATCGAGGTGACATGGCGTTCCGGGAGACGGAGCGTT
>DASYTB010000252.1:0-1762 GCA_036002705.1 Verrucomicrobiia bacterium | reverse complement strand
GATGGCTTCGGCGATCGTTTTGAGATAAGTCGCGGCCGCGCGGCCGGGCAATGGTCCCCGCACCACAAGTTGCGCCAGAGTGAGACCCTCGACGTAATCCATGGCGAAAAAATGCTGTCCGCGGGCGAAGCCGACTTCATGGATGGCCACGATATTCGGGTGTTGCAGGCTGGCCGCGGCGGCGGCCTCCGTGCGAAAACGCTGAATGAAATTCTTGCCAGCGAGGGAACCCGCCAGAAGCATCTTTACCGCCACGATCCGGTCCAGGCTGATCTGGCGCGCGCGATACACAACTCCCATTCCACCCCGCGCGATTTCCTCCAGCAGTTCGTAATCACCGAATCGATGAAAGGCCATTGGTTGCCCGGCCAACGGGAGAGAATCGGCATTCGGCCCCGCTTGCAAAGTGCTGCCTTCGTGGCGAAGCTCGCAAGATTCCTCGCCGATCTCACCGCCTACTTGCAAAAGACATTTCAGGCACAGCCCGCCCGACGAACCCTCTGCCAGAACCGTCCCGCACTCCGGACATTTTCGCTCGAGGCTCATCGCACAACAGGACTCCATTCCTCCTTATAAAGAAAGATCGGAAGTCAAAAGGTACGAAATAGTTTTCGAGAGACGCAAATTCCTACCTTTGTCACGACGCCGCGTAAGAGCACCGCTGATCAGGCGTGACAATGCGTTTTGGCGTTAGAAATGCCCGGACTGACGATCACGAGCCAAAAGCCGCGAAAAGATGCTGAATCTCCTCCTCCACCTCCATCGGAGTGCTCACTGTATTGGAGATCTCAATCCGCAATTGCTCTCGATAACGGTGGCGCAGCCGGCGCACGGCTTGCTTGGCCGCGCCTTCGCTCAAACCCGTGCGCTCGGCCGTCTCGGAGTAAGAAGCGGTGCCTTTGACATCTGTGAGAAAGACCCGGAGATGTTCGAAGAGCGATTCTTTCCCGTCGGCGAAATATTCACGACGCAACTGCGCGAGCACGTGATCCAGCAGGGCCTGCGCCCAACGTCGATCGTACAATTTTTCCGGCGTCAGCTCCGTGTCAGCATGCTGGTGCTGGCGATTCTCCGCGTCCAGTTCATCCAGGGAGAGAAACGTAATTCCACCGCCGCGTTTGAGAGTGCGCTCCCGCTTCCACTCGTTGATCAGAAAATGGTTCAGCGATGCCAGAAGGAACGTGCGGAACTTTCCGCGCTCCCGATTCGCAGTCCCGAACCCGTCCGCCGAAAGAAAGCGCGCGAAAAATTCCTGCGTCAAATCCTGCGCGTCCGATTCCGCGAAACCTTTTCTCCGCACATAAGCATAGAGCGGCGGCCAATAAGTCCGGCACAGTTGTTCCAAAGCTGCGTCCGAAGGAGCCGATGGCTCTTGCCCGGCGGCCATTACCACACTCCAGTGCGTCGTCGTGAATTGCGATCCTTGCGGCACGCTCGCACCGCTTATCTCTGATTTCGACTCGGAAGGCACCCAGCGAACTTAACGGCCCCAATCGCCGATGGCGACTCGTTTCGGGCGAATGAATCCTTCTTTTTAACCACCTCGGAAAGTAATTTGGATCGCTGCTATTCCACACTGGATTTGACTCGCTCATTTTTGCAGTGATCGCCCGTCTGTAGATCAATGCCAGCAACGAACCTTTCACGCTGGCGTTCAATCCGGCATACCGGATTGCAGGTAAAACAGGGATGCCCAGAGGCGGCCCGTTTCACCTTTCGCGATTAGATCGGCGGGCGTCAAATTCGTCCATCTCGGTCAGGA
>DASYTB010000251.1:0-4708 GCA_036002705.1 Verrucomicrobiia bacterium | reverse complement strand
GCTGGAAAAAAGCCCCCCCGAGTTTACGAAGCCGTCGGTCCAGTGGCTCTCTCGTGGGTCCATGCCAAATTTCAGAAAAGATTCTATGTCCGCCAATCCATCGGTGCATTTGCAAACACATTTTTCAGGCGACTTAATTGCAAAGTAATATTCGGGGCATTGCAAAGAAAACTGGCGTAGGGACCGGAGCGCCACATTTAACATTTAGGCGACTCCCGCCGCCGGTCTTTCCGACAGAGTATCCGTTACGATTCGGCCCTTTATCGCGACCAATCCTCAACGACGACTCCATCCAGCCCAATGAAGTGGCGAACATTCAAAGTGGCCACCGTCAAAGCGTGAGTTTTGGCGGTCGCCGCGATCAACAAATCAAAATCCGAGAGTCCCAATCCCTTCCGCAAAGCCTGCGCTTTCAATTCCCCGAACGCCGCGGCGATGGCTATATCGACGTCAAAGGAAACCAATCGTCCCTGCAACAGCGCGGCAAAGTCCCGCCGAAGCTTCGCTGACTGTTTTTTCTCAATTCCAAACCGCAACTCCGCCTCGCAAATTACCGAAACGGCGAGGGCCTCATCTCCATGTTTGCGCCAATGCCGTTCCACGCTGGGCAACGGTCGTGGCTTTAACGGCTGCGAGTAAACGGAAGTGTCCAACAAATGCGATGGAGCCATGGTCATCCCAGGGGATCACGCCACGTTTGTTGGCTTCGTTTAGGCAAGTCAAAATCCACCGTGAGAGGACCGTTCTTTTTTATGTGGGCGGCCCGGCGATCCCAAACCGAGGTCCGTTTCCGCGGACCAGCGACCGCTTCGATACGCACCATCGGCTTCCCTCGATGCGTCACCACCACCGCCTGGCCGCTCGTAGCCACCCCGCGACAAATCTCCGATAACTTTGTCTTCGCCTCGAATAGTCCTACCGATCTCATTTTCGGTAATCTACCAGTCAACTAGTTTACTTGAAAGAGAAAAGATCGGCTCCGCCTGGACGCTGGGGATTCCTGTTCACCAGGGATTCATGGGATTCTTGTTCCAACTTGGCACGGTTGACGCGGCAGAGTAACCTCTCAAACGCCATGACCGAGATCATCTTCGAAGTCCGTGAAGACGAAATTGACGGAGGCTTCACTGCCGCTGCCCTGGGCTTTGGCATCCACACCGAAGCCGAAACCCTCAATGAATTGCGCGCCAACGTCAAAGAAGCAGTGGATTGCTATTTCGACGAAAACCAGCCGTCCCCGTTGGGAAGCGTTTCCGCAGTGCCCGTGGAACGTCCGTCCGAACATTCGCCGGGGTCTCCGGCGTTTTCGGAACAACGCCATTCCACCCGCCCAAAGCGCTTTGGACCGGATTGACGCCCATTGGTGGGAGCTTTGGAAATGCTGCGATTCGTGTTCCGCCGTCGCCCGCAGCGCCTGGCTATACCGCGCCCGGTGCGGCGGACTCCCCGCGCCCGGCTTTCCGAAACAGCAACGCCGACCCGGCAAAGAGCATGGCGAAAAACGCATTCCCACCAAACCCCCTCAATTCAGGCGGTGTCCAGGAAGTAACCTGAGGATTTCGATTAATCAGTATCATCAGCGCGGCCGCCAGGACCAGGGCTTGAGCGAGCGCGGTGACGAACAAGGCGCGTGCCATGCCATTTGGCCGCAAACGCGCCACGGCGGCGCCGATGATCCCCACAATGGGCACCCCGAAATACATCGCGGCGACAGGAGTGACGTCGGCCATTTGGACGAAGTTCCCCCAAGTGAGGAGGAACGCCGCCGCAAAGGCAATGCCGACGGCGGCTCTGTAGGCGATTGCGTCCCTGTTCCGAGTTACCAGCTCGTAGGTGAGACCAATGCCAAAAATCAGCGCCCCAACCACAACGAAGGCGCCAGGCGGCCAGTTCCATCCCTCGATGAAATGGCTCGCCAGCAGAAGTATCAGCAGGACGAGCGCGGTGATTAATGCCGGGCTCTTCCAGAGGCTCCTGCGCCGCCCCCCGCCGTCATTCAGGGCCACCGTCTTGTCCGCGTGCATGTTTGTGCTCATCGAGTTCTAACCTTTGCGGCACAAAGTAGTTTATAACGCATAGTCGTCAAGCCTGAAACCACAGCTTTCCGGAGCGCACCGATAAGGAGATGGGTCCGTGGAGCGATAATCGCCGTCAACAATCGCGCCAATCAAAACCGCCATTTGCGCGTCTCGAAAAACTCCTGCAAATGCAACGCGACAGAGAAAATGTTGGTGAACGGAAAGAGCTATCCCACCACGCGTCCGACATTCGCGAAATCCAGCAAAACCTGGAATTCCGGTTGAGCCCGAGGTTTCCATCTCGCCGAAGGTTATAACCGAAAAACAGCCTGTGAGGCCGTCCTCACAGAAGCTTCGTTCCTGTTAAAACGCGAGGGCGGCGACACGGACGGGATTTTTGCGCTGATGGAGCGTGGGATTTTGCGTGTTGGGTTGGATGTGGAAGAGAAACTGTCCGAGGTGCGCGCCCTGATGAATTCACGTGCGGTCGGTTATCTTCACCTTTGACAAAGATTTCCGGATTTATCGGCGCCACGCAAATCGGGTGATCGAGGTTTGGATGCCGTAACGCGGATCAAATCAGAAACGAAGTGAACAAAAGGGAGGTCGCTGAAGCAATCCGACTCTATATTCGATGGATCAGCTCCCTTACAGGTGGTCGAGAAGGCGGCGAAAGTAAAACAGAGATCGCCGGACAACTTGCGGTCTGCGTCGGTGCGCTCCTGGTGGTGATCTCAACCACGTAATCGACCCGGCTTGGGATCAGGTTCATTCCTGCTCGCTGGCGCTTGGCGCCACAATTCCCCGCCTTCATCCCAAATCGAAAGTCAACTCCCCAAAATCCGCGCAAAATGCTTAGCGAAAGTGAATGTGACTCTGGATCAATACAAAAAACAATGAAACCAAAACATCTGTTCCTGGCCATAGCAGCGCTGCTCACCGCCGGTGGATTGTGGCTCGCCCGGACGACCTGGCGTCCGCACGCGCCCCAAAAATCGAGCATGGACGTCGGCTTCAAAACACCGCAGGGCCCATCCAAGCCCGGCCAGATGCTCAATTCGCCCAATCCTGGCCATACGCTCGCGCCTCCCAATCCGATGCGGCGGTTTACGGACTTCACACCGGAACAACGAGTCGAGTTCGCGAGAAAGGGGCACGGCCCCGGAGGATGAGAAATAACAGCCTAAATGAATTATGACGCTTATGAAAACATACCCACTTGAGGCGAACCCAGAGAACCGCTACACAGGACCGCGCAACCAATCGGCCCTCCGGTACTCGTGTCGGGCCTTTACTCTCGTTGAATTGCTTGTTGTGATTGCCATCATTGCAATCCTGGCGGGCCTGCTGCTGCCCGCTTTGAGCCGATCCAAGACCCAAGCCTATAACGCGGCTTGCGTGAACAATCTTCGGCAACTCGGGATTGCCACCCGTGTTTATTCCGATGAAAACCAGGAGCGGTTGCCCAGTGCGGAAATCCTTCCAACGCAACCAATCGATCCCCAACATCCGTTACCGCGTATCTGCGATCTCCTGGCGAGTTACGTTCGCAGAACCGCCGGCACGAACACCAACGGTGCCACCGTCTTCAAATGCCCGGCCGATAAAAAGGGTCGATTCGCCGCCGAAGGCTCGAGTTACGAATGGAATGCCGACCTGAACGGGCATCTCATTGATGAAACCCGAACAGATAGCGCCTTCCTTTTATTGGAAAAAGGGAACCCTTCCGCTGGAATTACGAACTTCGTCGTGACGTTTCCTCCGGGCACGACTCCGCTCTTTCTCGATTACGACGAGTATCACCCCCGTCCATCCAAACCCGGCAAAAATGTTGCCTTTATGGACGGGCACGTGGCGCCTCTGGAAGCCACTCACGACGCCTCCGACTAAAAGCCCAGCGCGGCAGCGCCGGCCGTCTTCTGGAACAAAACGACTGTCGAGAAGCATCCACCCAGTTCAGAATGGCCGCGTCGCCTAGCGCAGCGAGACCACTGGCAGGCTGATGGTCCGAAACAGGTGACAACTCGTAAACCATGCTTCGATCAGAAATTGGTGGAACACATCCCGGGCGCGCCACTGGCACTTCATCACGTGACGGCAAACTGAACCCGAATTCTCCGCGGCACCGCTGTACGAACCTGGACATGGGTAACACTCTGGACCCAGGACATAGGTAACACTTTTCTTTCTTTTTCCAAAGTTTGATTTGACGCTTGCTCTTCGGCAAGTGCGGGCAAGACGAGCTTCGAGTTCCTCGCTTGATCCTTCGCACGGTCCCCTGCGCCCCTTCCCCCCTCCTGAGCCGTTCAGACCTCAATCTAAGCGGCTTTTTGCTTTCAGACAGCGCTGCCTTCGCTAATCTTCCCAGGATGTACTTTCCTGAAGGCTTCGAAAATGAAATGAGCCGATTGGTACAGTACGCCATGCCTCTTGGTGTAAAGAGGAACATTGCCGTTCTACCCTCGGAGACAGACCGAACTATGATTGAGCGTGCAACGTTCTCTCTACTTCTCATAGAGAATGCACGCTATTTGTAACCTGCTGGCACGTGTATGAGTCATGGCTACAAATCCCCGATGGGGAACATACTGCCGCAGAAATCGTCGTCTATCCTCTGTGCTTCCCGTTGCTCGAGGATGTGCCTTTAGATTGCGTTGACTTTGATGAGCGTCTCGACGTGGCAGTTTTTA
>DASYTB010000250.1:0-27734 GCA_036002705.1 Verrucomicrobiia bacterium | reverse complement strand
GCTGCGCGCGCAGCAATCCTGCCCTGTATTCGCGAAGACTCCACCCGGCGATTGCGCGGCGGCCTTTTCCAGATCGGCATCGGCAAAAACAATATTTGGCGATTTTCCGCCGAGTTCGAGCGAGATCCGTTTGATCCCTTTGCTGGCTAATTCCATGATTCGCGAACCAACGCTCGTGGAACCGGTAAAAGAAATCTTCCGAACCAGCGGGTGAGTGACCAGCGCATCGCCCATGTTCGCCCCTGAGCCGGGCACAACCTGCAGCACGCCGGCAGGCAATCCGGCTGCGTGCGCCAACTCGCCCAGCATGAGCGCGGTTAAGGGCGAGAGCGAAGCCGGTTTCAGCACCACAGTGTTTCCAGCCGCCAGCGCGGGCGCCACCTTCCAACAGGCGATTGGAAACGGGAAATTCCACGGAACAATTCCAGCCACCACGCCCATCGACTGCCGGAGCGTAAAGTCGAATCCGCCGCGCGCGACGGGGATTGTCTGGCCATAAAACTTCGTGATCGCTCCAGCGTAATATTCGAATACGCGCGCACCGAGGGCGATTTCATCCCGCGCATCACTGATCGGCTTCCCAATGTTCGTCATTTCCGCGTGCGCCAGCTCAGCCAATTTCGCGCGAATTTGCTTCGCGACATTGAAAAGAACTTCCGTCCGTTTGCCCGGCGCAAGGTCCCGCCAGCCTTGCTGCCACGCTCGATGCGCGCTCTCGACCGCCAGATTCACTTCGGTCACGCCGCCCCCCAAAACATCCGCGATCATCTCTTCATTGGAGGGATTGATCAGTCGAATGCGCTGGTCGCTCGCGACCTGGCGATACTCACCATCGATAAAAGGCTTTGTCGGGAATTGACTCATAGCGCTTCGAAATAAAGTGAACGCAAGTCTGCCTCCGTCACCGGCACTGGATTTGTTTGATGACACGCATCCGCGCAGGCCTGCGGCGCCATCAGCGCGATATGCTGTTCGGTCACATCATAATTTCGCAGCCCCGGACGCAGCCCGAGGTTGTTGAGAAAGCTCGAGATGAAATCAATCGTCGTGCCGTCCGCCTCCCGGTCGGACGCGCGCATTAGATCCAGGCCGCAGGCGATGCCAACTCGCTGGTAGAGACCTGGCTTGCGCATTGCGTTGAACCTCATCACCGCCGGCAGGCACAGCGCATTCGCCAGCCCATGATGCATCCCGCAGATGGTCGAAAGGGGATGCGCGAGAGAGTGCGTCGCGCCGAGGTCCTTTTGAAAGGCGACCGCTCCCATCGCGGCCGCGACAAGCATCTTCCCGCGCGCGTCAATATCGTTTCCATCGCGATAAGCGCGCGGCAGCGCCTCCACAATGATGTGGATCGCTTCCAGGGCGATGCCATCACAGAGCGGATGAAACACCGGAGATGTGAACGACTCGATGGCATGCGTCAACGCATCTGCTCCGGTCGCCGCCGTCAGCCTCGCCGGCAAACCTTTCGTCAGGTTCGGGTCAAGGAGAACGATATTTGCCAGCAAGCCCGGATGGAAAAGAACTGATTTCTTCTTCGTTTTTTCGAGAATGATGACCGAACTCCGGCCCACCTCGCTGCCCGTTCCGGCGGTGGTCGGAATCGCGATGCACGGAGCCAAACCGTACCAGTCGTCCTTCCAATCAAAAGTCGAGAGCTGAAAATTCGGGCGCTTGATCAAAAGCCGAATGGCTTTGCCCGCGTCAAGCGCGCTGCCGCCGCCGAACGCAATCACCGAATCGCAAGCCGAAGCGCGATACGCCTCCGTTCCATTGATCACATCCTGCTCGATCGGATTCGGATGAACGGTCGAAAACACAAACCAGTCGCGATTACGCCGTTCTTTGCCCAGCGTTTTCTCCAGCGCGGTAAAAGCGTCCGTGTGCAGCAAACCCGGGTCGGTGACGACCAGCGGCCGGTTTAAACCAAGATTTGTGAGCCGCTGCGGCAACTCGTTAATCGCGCCGGGCCCAAAAATCGTTGTGGTGGGAAACGAGAATGTCGAGAGTGTCATAAAAGGCGCGCCGCTTCTTCCAAATCCACGATTAAATGAACGGGCGCGCGCACGCCGAAAGAAATATCGCTCCCGTCAACAAATTGCAAATTCACACCGCACTGGAGGAGGCTGGGGGGCTCGAACGAGGCAGTTGGGAATCGCTTTTTCAGCTACAAAGCGGCGGAGAATGTGCACAATAGCGCATCGTTCGCGACGCAGGTTTGACAATGGGCGAGTTCAAGGAGCCTCCGTGATCTGCATCCAATGATCCCAGGCTTGGCCCGAAAAATCCCGGGACGGTGGAATACCGCGGCAACCGACCCGAGTGGATTTAAATCTTGGTACGTCCTTACGGGATTTTGCTTTTTGTTTTGGCCGTATGCGTTGAAACGATTACTCTGCAATTGCGAATCATCAAATGCCAGCGCACGGTCAAAATTTCCATCAAAGGACGGCTGAAAAGTCCGATTTGCCTGGATTTTGTCCTTTTCTTCGTTTGGTTCAGCGAATTGCTCTTTTGCTCTTTTTGAGCAAGTCGATCCTTGCCGTGGAGGAACACTGGTCTTTTAAGCCGCTCATTCGACCGCCTGTTCCCGAGGTGCGAAGTGGCGGAGCTTTGGTGCGGAACGCGATTGATGCTTTCGTGATTTCCAGGCAACGCGACTTTCAGCTTGGTCCATCGCCGGAAGCAGATCGCCGGACGCTCATCCGCCGGGTTTATTTTGATTTGGCCGGGTTGCCGCCGACTCCCGAGGAGGTCGAAAGTTTTCTGAAGGATACGCGACCGGATGCTTACGAGCGAGTCGTTGATCATTTGCTCGACTCGCCGCAGTTGGGAGAGCGTTGGGCGCGGCATTGGCTGGATGTGGTTCGGTTTTCCGAAACGCACGGGTTCGAAATGAACAATCCGCGCCCAAACGCCTGGCCCTATCGCGACTATGTGATTCGAGCGTTCAACGAGGACAAGCCGTATGACCGCTTTATCCTGGAGCAGATCGCAGGTGACCAACTCGGCGTGGACGAGGCGACCGGTTTTCTCGTCGCGGGCGCGTGGGATCAGGTGAAAAGCCCGGATGAAGTGCTGACGAAGAATCAGCGCGCGGACGAGCTGCACGACATTGTGAGCACGACAGCGAGCGCTTTTCTCGGCCTGACCGTTGGATGCGCCCGCTGCCATGATCATAAGTTCGATCCGATTTCGCAGAAGGACTATTATGCAATGAAGGCCATCTTCGCGGGCGTGCAACATGGCGAACGCGAGCGGCACGATTCCGCGGCGGCAGAACGGGAAAAACAGGCGGAGTCGATGGAGATGGATCTGCACCGAGTGATTGAGCAGTTAATCGCGTTCGAGGCGCTCGCGCAAAGCGGTCCTGTAATCGACACAAATCATCTTCGGGCGGCGGTTCATCCCCGAATGAATGTCGAACGCTTCCCGCCAATCGCGGCGACCCGGCTGCGCTTCACGATCTCCGCCACTGCAGACGGTTCTGAGCCGTGCCTCGATGAACTCGAGGTTTTCACGGCGGCGGGAACGAGTTTAAGTCGCACTAACATTGCCTTGGCGAGTTTTGGAACGAGAGCCTCCGCCTCGGGAACCTATGCCGGCTCGGAGAAGCATCGTCTGGAACACATTAACGATGGACGGTACGGAAACAGCCGAAGCTGGATTTCGAATGAGCGCGGACGCGGATGGGTGGAATTGCAATTTCCGCGGGCGGTGACGATTGATCGCATTCTCTGGGCGCGCGATCGAGAGGAACAGTTCAAGGACCGGCTCGCGGTGGATTACAAAATCGAGGTCCTTGGCGAGGGCGGCGATTGGAACCTTGTCTCCTCTTCCGCTGACCGACGGCCCTATAAAACTGGGGAGACATTCGCGGCCGATTACGAAACGAACCGTCTCTCCCCGGAATTCGACCGCTTCCGTGTGCTCCTGGAAAAGTGCGACCAGCTAAACGCATCGCTGAAAAAACTTCGGACCAGGGCGATGGTTTACGCGGGGCGATTCGAGGAGCCAGAGCCCACACATCGCCTCAATCGCGGCGATCCGATGCAGCCTCGGGAGATCGTTGAACCCGGCGTCCTCAGCGCTTTCGTTGGAGGTGCTGCAGGCGGCGCGGGTATCTGTTCTGGATTCAGGAGGGAAGGTGAACGGCGGCTTGCCTTCGCGCGCTGGATTGCCTCCACCAAGAATCCACTCACCGCGCGCGTCATCGTCAATCGGCTGTGGCAATATCACTTCGCGGCAGGACTGGTGAGCACGCCGAGTGATTTCGGCCGAAATGGCGCGAAACCGAGTCATCCAGAATTGTTGGATTGGCTGGCCTCGGAGCTAATGAGCCCTAGATTGTCCGCGAGCGCACCGTGGTCTCTCAAGCATATCCACCGACTGATCGCTACTTCGGCCACTTATCGCCAGAGTAGTGAACGAAGACCGGAAGGAATGGCCGCGGATGCTGATGCGCGACTTCTCTGGTGCTATCCGTCCCACCGTCTCGATGCCGAAGTGCTGCGCGATTCAATCCTATCCGTAGCGGGTAAACTGGATTTGCGCTCAGGCGGACCGGGTTGGTCGCCTTTCGAACCGAACGAGAATTACGTTCGCGTTTACGTCCCCAAAACGGAATTTGGTCCCGGCGATTTTCGGCGCATGGTTTACGCTACTGCGGTCCGACAACGGCCCGAAGGCGTCTTCGGCGTGTTTGACTGTCCCGATGGTGGTCAGATTGCGCCGAAGCGGACGCGCAGCACGACGCCGCTGCAGGCGCTGAATCTTTTGAACAGCGGATTCATGATGCAGGCCTCGGAATTTTTCGCGCAGCGGTTGGAACGCGAAGTGGCCAGACCGGAGCTTCGCATCAAACGCGCTTATAAGCTGGCGTTCAATCGAGAACCTTCGGAGGACGAACTGGACAGATCTGTGACGTTTATCAACAACGCCGACCTGCGATTGTTCTGCCGCGCTCTCTTCAATGCGAACGAGTTTGCCTATGTCTTTTAACCCGCGGGCGAGCAAGGACGCGGCACTGTCGAACGCCGGGCGTTGGCTGCTCAACCGGCGTGATTTTCTGCGCTATGGCGGAACGGGCCTGGGCGGCGTGGCGCTGACCGCGCTGCTCGCGGAACAGCGTTTGCTAGCCGAGCGGCAGGAACCGATTCGCCCGAACTGGTCGCCGGAACATCCGAATGCTCCACGGGCTCCGCATTTTCCAGCGCGGGCGAAAAACATTCTCGTCATTTTTTGTTCCGGCGCGTGCGCACACCTGGAAGCCTGGGATTACAAGCCGGAGCTTTTCAAACGCGACGGGCAGCCAATGCCCGGCATCGACAAACTGATCACATTCCAGGGCGAAAATGGGAATTTAGCGAAACCCCACTGGCCGTTCCGTCCGCGCGGTCAAAGCGGCAAGATGATTTCGGAAATGCTGCCGCGCCTGGCCGAACTCGCGGACGACTTCTGTTTCATCCACTCGATGACGGCCAAGTCGAACACGCACGGCCCGGCCGAAAACCAGATGAGCACCGGGTTCATCCTCGATGGTTTTCCGAGTATGGGCTCGTGGGTCAGTTACGCGCTCGGGACGGAGAACCAAAACCTGCCGGCGTTCGTCGCGATTCCAGACCCGCGGGGCGTGCCTCAAGTGGGGCCGAACCATTGGAATTCCGCCTTTCTCCCGGCGGTTTTTCAAGGCGTGGCCTTTAACGCGGAAAAGCCGATCCCGAATCTCGCCACGCCCAGGGAAATCAGCGCGGCGCGCGAACTGTGCAGCCGCGATTTTTTGAAGTTCCTCAATGACCGGCATTTGGCGGAGCATCCGGGTGACAGCGAATTGAGCGCGCGCATCGCCAGTTATGAATTGGCCGCGCGGATGCAAATCAGCGCCGCGGAAGTCGGGGATTTCTCGGGCGAGAGCCCGGCGACGCGGGAACTATACGGAGTCGATGATTCAAACAAGCTCAAGGCTGGATTCGCGCAAAACTGTCTTCTGGCGCGGCGCTTGATCGAACGCGGCGTGCGCTTCGTGCAACTGTTCAATGGCGCTTATGCGATGGGCGAAGGCGTGGGCAACTGGGACGGGCATAAAACCTTAAAATCACAATACGATGTTCATCGCGTGATTCTCGACCAGCCTTGCGCCGCCCTAATTAAAGATTTGAAGGCGCGCGGTTTGCTGGAAGACACTTTGGTGGCTTGGGTGACGGAGTTTGGTCGCATGCCGACGTTCCAAAAAGGAGCGAGCGGGCGCGACCACAATCCGCACGGCTTCACGGTGTGGCTAACCGGAGCCGGAGTGAAGCAGCCGTTCAGCTACGGCGCGACGGATGAATTCGGCTACAATGCGGTGGAGAACGTCAGCACGATTTATGACCTGCACGCAACGATGCTGCACCTGCTTGGGCTCGATCACGAGCGATTGAGCTTTTACCATAACGGCACCGAACGCCGGCTCACCGACGTTCATGGCGAAGTTTTGCCGATTGTCAGTTCCTCCTCCTGATTCAGTTCGGCCTCCGGAATCGCCGAAGGGACGCGCTTCGGCCGGCGCGATTTCGTCAACCCTGGCAGGTCTTCAAAAAACGAGTAAGCGACGGGCGTAACGATCAGGGTGAGGAACAGCGCCAGGGATTGGCCACCGATCACCAGCATCGCGATGGAACGCCGCTCTTCCGCGCCGGGACCGTTGCCGAGCGCGAGCGGGAGCATGCCAGCGACGAGCGTCAGCGTGGTCATCAGAATGGGCCGCAAGCGATCTCGATTTGCCTGAAGAATAGCGTTTCTTTGATCGAGGCCCGATCGCTCCAGGTTGATCATATGATCAATCTGGAGAATGGCGTTCTTTTTGACCACGCCAAACAAGACCAGCAAGCCGAGGGCGGAATAAAGATTGAGCGTCGAACCGGTAATCCACAAAGAAAAGAGAGCAAAGGGGACGCAGATCGGCAGCGAAAGTAGAATCGTGAAAGGATGAACGATGCTTTCGAATTGAGACGCCAGAATCATGTACATGAAGATCACCGAGAGCAAAAAGGCCCAGAGAAATTCGCGGAAAGTTTCATCCAATTCGCGGCCTTTTCCAGCCACTCTCGTGGTGTAACCCGGCGGCATGTTCAATTCCTTCGCCGCCTCACTGATTGCTTCCAGGCGGTCCGCCATCGCGTAACCCGGCGCTACGCCGCCACGCACGCTGACCTGGCGCTGACGATCCAGGCGATCAATGCGAGACGCAGTCGTTCCTGGCACAAGCTTCACCAGATTATCCAAGCGAACGAGCCCGCCGTCCCCCTTCGGCACAAAGAGCCGTGCGACCTCCCCGGCCGCGCGACGCTGATCTTCCTGCAACCGGACTTGCACGTCATAACTGTCGTTGACGGATGGATCATAGAATCGGCTCGCCCTCTCTTCTCCACCCACCATAATGCGCAACGCGGACGCAATATCATCCGTCGCCACGCCGAGGGCCGCGGCACGGTCGCGATCGATCACGACTTTAAGTTCTGGTTTGTCGAGTTTCAGAGTGGTATCCACATCAATAATACCGATATCCGGCGCTTTTTTACGCAATTCCTCGGCATAGGAGGCGAGCTTCTCGAGGTCGGGCCCCAAAATGACGAAATCAATATCCCACCCGGGGCCGCCGATATTTATTCCGCCGACATTGTTCACGCCCGTGCGCAGACCGGTGTACTTCTTCAAGCGCTGACGCACGTCGATCATCACATCCCGTTGGTGAATGGTTTTAAACGCGGCCCAGGGCTGCCCCTTTTTTAATTCGGCCCAAAGCCGATTCAAGGTGAACAGCCGTTCGTCATGCGGAATGAGCCGGACAAAAAAGCGGGCATAATTCACCGCGCCCATAAACCCGTTGCCGCCAGCAGAAGCTAAAACGAGCCGCACGCCGGGAATGCCGCGCAAATCATGCTCGATCTGTTCGGATGCGGTATTGATCGACGGAAGCGACGCTCCCTCTGGCGCGGTGAGCCGCACTTCGAATTCGCCTTCGTCCACGTTCCCCGGTGTGTATTCCTGCCGGACGATTTTATAAAGCGGAACGGAGGAGGCAATCACCATAATGGTGAGCGTCGCCGTCGCCAAACGATGGCGCAAAGCGAAGGAAAGCGAACGCAGGTAAAAATTCTCCAGTCGCGCATAAAAACCGCCTCGGGACTTCGCGGTGTGCCCTCCTCGCTCGGACCGAAAGAAACGCGCGCTCATCATCGGAGTGAGTGTGAAGGAGACGATCAGGCTGACGAGCACGGCGACCGCAGCGGTAATGCCGAATTGAAAGAGAAAGCGGCCCGAAATGCTCGACATGAACGAGACCGGAACAAAAATTACCACGAGGCTTAAGGTGGTAGCCATGACCGCGAGGCCAATTTCCTGCGTTGCTTCCCGCGCCGCCTCGAACGGGTGCAGGCCCTTTTCTTCGATCCACCGAAAGATGTTCTCGAGGACAACGATCGCGTCGTCGATCACGACGCCAACCATCAAGACAAGCGCCAGCATCGTCACGCTATTGAGCGTGAAATGGAGGGCTTTCATCACGGCAAACGTGGCGATGACGGAACAAGGGATCGCTACCGACGCAATCACGGTGGCGCGCCAATTGCGCATGAAGATCAGGACCACCAAACTCGCGAGAATGCTTCCCAGGACAAGATGCACGGTGATTTCGTGCAAGGCGCTATAGATATAATCCGATTCGTCCTGGATTATCTCCAGGCGAACGTCTGGCGGAAGCTGCGCGGCTAAGGCCGCCATGCGCTTCTTCACGCCTTCAATCACGGCCACCGTGTTTTCACCCGATTGCCGGCGGATGACCAGGGAGACGGTGGGCGTGCCATTTAAGCGCGAAATCGTCCGCTCCTCCTTCGTGCCGTCTTCTGCGAGGCCAATGTCGCGGATCCGCACGGGCGAGCCATTAGTGCTGACGATCACCAGGTCGTTGAATTGTTCCGGAGTTTCCAACCTTCCAAGGGTGCGCAAGGTGCGCTCCTCGACATCCGAGGTAATGTTCCCTCCCGGAATATCGGAGTTTTGCCGCATCAGCGCGTCTCGAACGCTGGTCACCGGCATGCCATAAGCGGCGAGCCGGTCCGCGTTCACCCAGATGTTGATCGCACGCTCCAGTCCGCCGAGGATTTCGATCTCCCCCACGCCGGGCGACCGTTCGAGCTGCGGCTTCACGATTTTGTCCGCCAGTTCCGTCAACTCACGCAGGCTCCGGTCGCCCGCGAGAGCCATGGTCAGGACCGGCGAGAGATCGTTATCGAACTTGGTGATCACCGGCGGATCCGCTTCCTTCGGAAGCTGCCGGGCGACCGCCGCGACTCGATCTCGAACATCCTGAGCCGCCTCATCAATGTCGCGATCAAGGTTGAATGTGACGATCACAAATGAACTTCCGACGCCCGAGATCGAACGTAGTTCACGGATGCCTTGCACCGTGTTCACGTTTTCCTCGATCAACTGCGAAACCTCAGTCTCGACCTCCGTCGGCGAAGCGCCAGGCAGGCGTGTGGAAATTCGAACCGTGGGCAGATCGATCGAAGGAAAGCGGTCCACCGCCAGCTTCATATAAGCGGCGCCGCCCACCACGACCATGGCCAGGATCAGCATCGAAGCGAACACCGGCCGCCGAATGCAGACTTCAGCGAGCTTTTGCATTAATCAATCGAGAATAGCGGCTAGCTTACGGTCACTGGACGGAAGATCAACCGAAGTTCGTCACGACTGTTGCGGGATTTGCGACCTGATTCCGCTGTCGCAGGTCGCCCGCTTAAAAGCCGTTTTAGACAAGACGCCTGGCCTCAAAAACAGAAATTGATACGTATAGGTATTATTTTGTTGCCACTGGCCCGGCTCTAACGAATACTGCCCTTATCCGAAGAGGTGGAGAGCATCGCGATATGAATGCGAGCACAATTTTTCTTAAAGGAGCTATTTTGATATGAAGCTTTCGAGTAAGGCCCTGGGACTTGCCTTTAGTTCCGCTTTGGTGGTGTGTTCATCGGCGGCATCCGCCGTCCACGGCTGGCTCAATTGGCGCGGACCCGAAATGGACGGAATGTCCCGCGAAACGGGATTGCCCGACAAAATTGACGCCAAGGACGCGCTCTGGACGGTTGATTTTCCGGGGGCTTCCACCGCCGTGGTCGCCGATGGCCGCGTTTACATCATGGGTTTTCTTGGCGACGGGCCTGACCTGCGGGAAGGCGTTGCCTGCTTCGACGCGGACACCGGCAAAAAGCTCTGGGAACACTTCTTCAGCGATTATATCAGCGACATCATTTACCAGCGCTATGCCACATCCAGCCCGGCAATTGATGCCGAAACCGGCAATGTTTATATGCAGGGCACGCAAGGAATCCTCGCGGCCTTCACCCGGGATGGAAAGCCGCTCTGGAATATCCCGATGATGGAGCTTTACGGGAAGCTGACGTTTCCCAACGGCCGCACCGCTTCGCCGATTATCGATGGCGATTTAGTGATTACCCGCGGAATCACTTCAAATTGGGGCGCGCACGGGCCGGCGGGAGATCGCGTTTATGCATTTGATAAAAACACCGGTGAATTGGTTTGGGCGAGTGGCGATGGCATTCGCCCGATGGATAGCTGTTTCGCGCTGCCCTACCTGACCTTTCTCGATGGCAAGCGCGTGTTCATCACCACCACGGGCGATGGGAGCATTTTCTGCGGCAACGCGCGCACGGGCGATCCGCTCTGGGTCATTCCGATTGCCAAAGCCGGCATCAATGCCTCGCTGCTGGTGCACAATAGCGACAAGCTGATTGTAATCTATGGCACGCCTTACGAACCGGGGCAGTTGATCGCCTTGAAGATCCCTCATGTTCAGCCGAATGGAAATCAGCCCGCAATGGTCCAGCGCGGGCAGGTGGAACTTTGGGCGGATCCGCTCTCGACCTCAACCAGTTCGCCCATTCTGGTCGGTGATACCGTTTACGTCGTCACAGAAAAAGGCAGTCTGTGCGCGGTAGATGTTGGGACGGGCAAAATCAATTGGCAGTTGCCCATTGGGATCGAGCAACGCAATTCGTGCCCGCTGTTTGCCGACGGAAAGCTCTATGTCCCGATGCTCGACGATCCCAAAAGCAAAGCGGCGAATCAGGGTGATACAGGCACCAAAGGCGCCTTTTACGTGATCAAACCTTCCGCGGATAAAGGTGAGATTCTTTCGCACACCGCCCTCGAGGGACGCTGCCAGGGCACGCCCACCGCCTATAACGGCAAGATCTACATGCAGACCCAAAATAAGTTTTATTGCTTCGGAAAACCTGGCAACAACCCCGGTCTGCCAAAAGAAATGGCCAAAGAATGGCCGAAGCCAGGCCCGGCCGTTGAGTTGCAGATCATTCCGAGCGAAGTATTGCTCCTGGCGGGCGATCAGGAACCGATTCGCGTTCGCTCACTCGACAAGAATGGATTCGTCGTCCAGGAGAACCTCGATCCAAATTCCGTCAATTTTCAAAGCTTCATCCCACCAACGGCCCGTGTCCGCAGCGTGATGAAGGCCAAGTTTTCGGATGGCAAGATCATCGCCGATTCCGAGGCCATTGGTTCGGCCGGCGCGTTCCAGGCCACCTCCGGATCGCTCAAAGGTCTGATGCGCGGCCGAGTCATGCCGGCGCTGCCGATGAAAGAGAATTTCGAGGAGTTTACATTGAGCGAGGTAACGACGAACAACGTTGAACCGCCAACGCAGTTCTCCTATCCTCCGCTTCCATGGATCGGCGCGCGTTTCAAATTCGACGTGCGGGAGAAAGATGGGAACAAAGCGCTCACCAAAACAATCGATAACCGATTCTTCCAACGGGCGACGATCTTCATTGGTCCGCCGAAACTGAGTAATTATACCATCGAAGCGGACGTGATGAGCGACGGGAACCGCCGCAGAATGTCGGAAGTGGGGCTCATCTGTCAGCGCTATGCCATCGTGCTGAAGGGAAATGATCAAAAACTCGAAATCAGCTCAAATTACGAGCGCCTGCGCGTGCCGGCGGCCGCCGACCCGTCGAATTTCAAATGGAGTCCCAACACCTGGTATCACTTGAAGGCGCGCGTCGATATGAAGCCGGATGGTAGCGGAATAGTCCGGGCGAAAGCCTGGAAGCGCGGCGAACCCGAGCCGGAGGGATGGATTCTCGAAGTCCCGCACCAGCACGCGCACCAGGAAGGCGCCCCCGGATTGTTCGGATTCTCACCCCAGGATATGCGGGTGTATATCGACAATATTGTCGTCTCCAAAAATCAGTAGATGAGCCCGGTAAATGCTCGCGCAGGCTGCCGCAGCAACAAACCTACGGCGTCCCATTTATACTTCCGCCTGGCGAAGTTTCAGCGGAGAACTTATCCTCGGCAGCTCTGCCAGATACGTCCTTTAAGGCTAGACATTTATCTAACAAACAGACCTGCGCCAAAATCATTTCAAAAACGCTTTTAAAGCCTTGCCGGTATGCGAAGTCTTGGAACGGACGACTTGCTCGGGTATGCCTTCGATCACGATTTCGCCGCCTTCTTCGCCGCCTTCCGGGCCGAGGTCGATGAGCCAATCTGCTTCGGAGATGAGGTCGAGGTTATGCTCGATGACGATGACGGAATGGCCCGCGTCGATGAGTTTTTGGAGGACCTGGACCAGGCGCCTTACATCAACCATGTGCAGGCCAATGGTCGGTTCTTCGAGGATGAAGAGATTTCGTTTGGCGGGCGGCTCGAAGAGCTCGAGACGCTCGCTCAGGCCGGAGAGCAGGTGCGTGACGAGTTTCATGCGCTGCGCTTCGCCGCCGCTGAGCGTGGGGCTGATCTGGCCGAGCTTCAGGTAATCTAGACCGGTATCGCTCAAGGCTTCGAGAGGGCGGCGCACTTTTGGTATGGCGGTGAAAAACTCCAGCGCCTCCTCGATGCTCAGGTTGAGGACCTGGGAAATGGTCTTGCCGTGATACTCGATATCGAGTGTTTCCGGAATGAATCGCGTGCCGCGGCAGCTTTCGCAGGTGACATAGGCCGGTGGAAGAAAATTCATTTCGAGCTTCACCTGGCCCGCCCCCTCGCATTGAGGACAGCGGCCCTGGGCACTGTTAAAAGAAAAGCGGCTGGGAGAATAGCCGCGCAGGCGCGCCTCCGGCGTCTGGGCGAAGAGTTGGCGAATGGTATCAAAAAAGCCAACGTAAGTCGCGGGGGTCGAACGAGGCGTCCGCCCGACCGGAGATTGATCGACTTCATACACGGCTTTGAAGCCTTCATGCCCGGTGATCTTACAGAACGAGCCGGTGCTTTTGTCTTGGGCCCGCGCCAGGCAGTTTTTCAGGGCGGGAAACAAGCATTCGCGAATGAGCGTGCTTTTCCCCGAGCCGCTGACCCCGGTCACAACCACGAAGCGGTTCAACGGAAATTCCACGGTCAGATTCTTCAGATTGTTTGCGCGCGCGTGGTGAAGCTTGAGGCGCGGAGTTGTTTTGACGACAGGCCGCCGCTGACCGCGCGCGGGGAAGCTTCTCGTTTCATGCAGGCTCTGGCCCGTCACTGATTCTGGATTAGCGATGAGTTCTTCCAGCGTTCCGGTGCCGGCGACGCGTCCGCCGTGAATTCCCGCGCCCGGGCCGAGATCAATAATATAGTCCGCGCGCCGCATCGTTTCTTCGTCGTGCTCCACGACAATCAGAGTGTTCCCGCGATTTTTGAGCAGTTCCAGCGCGTGCAGGAGATGCTGGTTATCGCGCGCGTGCAGCCCGATGGTCGGCTCGTCCAAAACGTAAAGGACTCCGCTCAGATTTGAGCCCAACTGCGCGGCGAGCCGAATGCGCTGCGCTTCGCCGCCGCTCAGCGTTGTGACGCTGCGGCCGAGTTGCAGGTAATGCAGGCCGACCTCGCGCAGGAATTTCAGCCGCTCTCGAATCTCGGGCAGAATATCCCGGGCGATTTCCGCGTCGCGTCCTTTCAGGTTGACCGCTTCGAAGAATGACCACGCGTCTTCAACTGAAGCCTGGCCGAAAAAAACGATGTTCGGATAGCGACTTGCCAGGCCGCTGCTGTAGCGCTTCAGCTTGCGAGAAGATGTAATCGGCCAATG
Source organism: Verrucomicrobiia bacterium (assembly GCA_036002705.1). GTDB lineage: Bacteria > Verrucomicrobiota > Verrucomicrobiia > Limisphaerales > SXQI01 > DASVNK01. The sequence goes on along the minus strand of DASYTB010000250.1, from coordinate 13,648 downwards.
CAGCCGCACCGCGCGCGCGATTGGGTTCAAACGAGCGCCCCGGCAGTCAGGACATGGCTCGCGCTTGCCTTCCTGCCACTCAAACCACGATTCCTCGATGGCATCGGCGCGCGCGCCGCGATCCACCTCGGGCAGGTAAAACAATTCGCCGAACCCGCGGCAGGCCGGGCACCAACCCTGAGCGGAGTTGTAGCTGAACATTTTTGGATCCAGGACCGCGAAGGATTTGCCGCACTCGGGGCAGGCGCGCTCCGTCGAATGAACCGTCACCTGGCGATCGTTGCTTAGCGCGAGAACCGTCCCGTGCCCAAGCTCCAGTGCTTCGTCGATGAGCTGTTGGGGAGAGAACTCGCGTTCGCTATTTTTTGCCCGCCGGGAAACTCGCGCCAGGGAACCTTTTTCCAGGATGCCGACGACGATCTCGACATCGTGCTCGCGGAAGCGGTCGAGGCGAAAGGGCCCCTCCGTCGAGTACATTTTTCCGTCCGCGCGGATTTCGGCATAGCCATGTTTGGCCGCCCATTGCGCGATATCCGTATGAAATCCCTTTCGATTCCGAACCACCGGCGCCAGAAGCAAAAGGTCGCCGCGCCGTTTGCTTTCCTGGCGCAAGCGCGCACCGAGTTGATCGCGCGTTTGCGCTTCGACGGGGACCTGGCAATCTGGACAATATTGGGTGCCGAGGCGCGCGAAGAGCAGGCGAATAAAATGGTGGATTTCAGTGACCGTCGCCACGGTGCTCTTGCCGCCCCCGCGCGAATTCCTTTGTTCGATGCTGACGGTCGGAGGAAGCCCGGTAATCAAATCCACATCCGGACGGGCCATCTGCTCGACGAACTGGCGGGCATAGGCGCTCATCGCATCCAGGAATCGCCGCTGTCCCTCGGCGAAAATGATATCAAAAGCGAGGGTGCTTTTCCCGGAACCGCTTACTCCGGTGATGACAACAAACTTCCCGCGCGGAATCGTGAGCGAAATGTCGCGCAGGTTGTGCTCACGGGCGCCATGGACCGCAATGACATTCAGGCCTGGATCGAGTTGGAGCGGATCGTGAACCACAGAGCGCGCAATATACTTTCGGGCGTGGGGATTTCCACCCCTCCTTTCAGATTTGCGGATGCTCTTTCGAAATTGGCGCGCCCTTAAATGTCCCGCGCGGCTTTCATGAGTTGCTCTTCCCCAGACTCACGGCTAAAAAATCAAGCGATGACTTTGGAAGATCATGTGGGAGACATCATTCGCAAGGCCCGCCAGGCGGCGAACGTCTCGAAAGAAGCCGCTGCTTCGGCAGCCGGGTTGATGCCGGCACAATTGGACGAACTGGAGGAAAGCGGCAGAACCGTGAAGCAACCCGACTTGGCGAAACTTGCTCCGGTGGTCGGACTCAACGGCCCCAAACTGCAACGAATTGCGAAGGGCTGGCTGCCGAACGGGACAGACTTAAGCCTCTGGCGCGAACTGCGCCAGATCACGACCACACAACGGCTCAGCGTGAATTGCTATTTGGTCTGGGATGAAGTCACACGCGAAGCGGCGTTATTCGACACGGGCTGGGACGCAAGGCCGATCTTTCAATTCATCGATGAAAACCAGCTTCAACTTAAACACCTTTTCATCACGCACACCCACGAAGACCATATCGCCGCGCTCGGGCCGCTTCGGGAGCGGTTCCCCAAAATCCGCCTCCACTCCGGGTCCAAAAGCGCCCCGCCGGATCAACGAAATCGGCCGAACGATTTCATTCACCTGGGCAGTCTGCGGATCACAAACCGCGAAACGCCGGGGCACGCTGAAGATGGAGTGACCTACATCGTCGGAAATTTCCCCGAGGATGCTTCGAACGCGGCGATCGTCGGCGACTGCATCTTCGCGGGCTCGATCGGCCGGGGATTTGTCTCGACGGATCTCCTCAAGCAAAAGATTCGCGAGCAAATCTTCACGCTCCCGCCCGACACATTAATCTGTCCTGGGCATGGGCCGTTCACAACCGTGAAACAGGAAATCGACAACAATCCTTTTTTTTGAATGAGCGCCTTTTTCGGTGTGCGGCGGCACGACACCGCTTTTTGGGTCGCCAGCGTGGACGGCTTAATCCTGCCATCCTGCTGTCGCGGCATTAGCCGTTGATTCTCTGGTATGTCACGACTCGTCATTGCCAATGGAAGCGAAGCCGGAACGAGCTTCGCGCTCGCTGGGCCGGAGTCGGTGATTGGGCGCCAGACCGGCACGGAGATCAAGCTCAACGGGACGAATGTGAGCCGTCGCCACGCGCGAATTTTCCGTGATGGAGAAGGCTTCTTGATTGAAGATCTGAAATCAAGCAATGGCACCTTCCTGAATGGCGTAAAGCTGCAAGCCGCGACACCGCTCAAAGCGCGGGATGAAATTCGGGTCGGCCCGTATGTCCTCCGTTTTGAGGCGGGAGAACAACCCGCCGCCGAGGTCACAATCCACGTCCAAACCGCGGCGAACACCGCGAACCTCGATCTCTATCGTGAGAACGCGGCGCACAAGCTTCAAATCATCCTGCAGCTTTCGGCCGATCTCGGCCGGTCGCTCGATGTGGAGCATCTTTTGGCGGAAGTGTTGAAACATTTATTCGGCCTTTTTCCGCATGCGGAGCGAGGATTAGTCATTCTTGTCGAGAGTGGACACCCTGTCCTGCGTGCGAGCAAAAATCGCAGCGGCCTGGAAGAACGTCCTCGCTACAGCAACTCCATTCTTCAAAAAGTGCTCGCGGAAGGCGTGGCTGTTTTCGCGGAAGATTTGCAGTCCGACTCTCGATTTGCCGAAGCAAAAAGCATCTGCTCGCTGGGCTTGCGTTCGTTCATGTGTGTCCCGCTCAAGGCAAAAAGCGGAAAAGCTTTCGGGGTACTTCAACTCGAGCGGATGGGTTCCGGACACCGATTTGCGCCCGAAGATTTGAATCTCCTGACCGCGATCGGCTTGCAGGTGTCCGTCGTCCTTGAGAATGCTCAACTCCATCTGGAGTTGCTCGCCCGCCACCGCATCGAGCGAGACCTGGCTCTCGCTCGCGAAATCCAGCTCAGTTACCTCCCAACCCAAATCCCGGAATTGCCCGACAGGAATTTCGACCTCCACGCAGAGCTTTTTCCAGCTCACGAGATTTCCGGGGATTTTTACGATTACTTTAAGGTCGGGGACCGGCTCGCCCTCGCCGTCGCGGACGTTTCGGGCAAAGGCATGCCTGCGGCGCTCTTCATGAGCATGGTGCGCGCTCTGTTGCGCAATTTTGCCGATCCGGGCAAAGACGCCGGAACAATCCTGCGAGACCTGAACAACGCGATCGCCGAGCAGAATCCCAAATGCCAGTTTGTTACTCTCAGCTTTTGCCTTTTCGATCCTGTTTCGCGGGCCATTGAACTCTCCTCGGGAGGTCATCCACTGCCATTTCTGCGGCGTGGAAATGGAACGGTCGAGACCATCGAGGTGAAACAAGGTCCGCTCCTCGGATTTGAGGCCGTGCGGCAGGCATTTCCATCGGCCCGATTCGAGCTTGCGCCGAACGACCTCTTGTTGCTTTACACCGACGGTGTGACGGAGGCGCCCAGGCCCGATCATTCAATGTTTGGTTCGGATCGGTTGCGCAAAACTCTGGCCGAGACGGGGCATCGTCCCCGGCTGATCGACTGCGCAGAACGCATCCGGCAGAACGTCCACGCCTTTACCGGGGGCGGAACCCAGGATGACGATATCACGCTGGCGATGCTCCGCTGCCAATAAACAAGGCGGAGAATTGAAATCCTCTCAGGGAAGAAAATGAGTTCGGAAGAAACGTTTCGGGCTATTGGCGCCAACAGGAAAGCTGAAATTAACAGATGTGGAGGTGACTTCGTTCGTCGCGTAACATTCCCAGTGAGTTAAATCGGTGCTCCGATCGGAACAAATCCACTGGCCAGGGAATGCGTCGATGGAGAATTGCATCGAGCCGTTGGCCAGTGTCAGCCGAGTGAGCGGAACTGCTTTCGGAGCCAGGAGGCTTGCTGGAAGCGGGTCGAAGAATATGCCATTAAGCACAACGTTAGGACCCTGGTCTTTAGTTATTTTGATGTGAGTCCGTCCTTGTTGTGCCAGGATGAGATAACTGCCATTCGCAAAGTCCTGCATCAGGTAATGACCGGTGAGAGTTTCGCTTGAATCAAAAATCCAGATATCCTGGGTACGGTTGCCGCCATCCCAATCCAGAAAGTACAAGGCGATGGAATGAGGTTTGGAATCAAAAACACTCAGATTCAGGTCAAAGACATCGTCGGCGTACCAGGCGCTCGCATTCCGCTGGGAACCGCTCGCATCGATAAAAGCCGCCCGGCTGTCATTCGAGCCATCGAACCAGCTCCAATCCTGGATATTATTCAGATCCATTTCCGCATAGCCGGGCAGCGCCTTCCCACCGCGAGGCAGCCAATACCCTTCATGGCCATATTGTGTGATCCAGTTGCCCGAGGTCTCCTCATCCCACTTCAGGAAGAGCTCGACATTCTGGAGCGCGTTCTGGAGTTTGGCCTCGCTTACGAGCGTGGGCGGATAGCCGTCCTTAAAAGCCGCCGCTTGGATATCTATATCAGAGTAGATCGGAAACGGCCCGTCATATCTTTGAGATTGCCGCGTGGGCAACGTGCCATCGGTCGTAAAGTGTACCTCGGCACCTGGGGTGGCGGTAGAGATAACTATATTCGTCTTTCCAAAGAAGCCGCCGCTCGAAGGCTGAATGGCGAGCGGCGCGATCCGGGCCGGATCCAGAAAAACACCGTAGATTTGTGCGTAGGTTTGGCGGTCAGGCATGGCGATTTGCACATAAATCTGCCGCCTTAGATTATAGACGACATAGATCCCCGCGCTGACATCATCAAAGGCCTGGTGATCCAGAAGAGCGCCGGAAACCTCATCGTAAACATCAAAGTGGAGCGACATTTTCTCTCCACCCGCGGTCATGAGATAGATGGCGAATTGATGGACCTGATCATCACTGGCGTTAAAATGGAATCCCGAATGGGAGCCGCTGATCCATGCATTGGCGCTTCGCAGCGTCCCGGAAGGAAGCTCCGGAGCCCGCGGATCTGTCGCGAAGGCGGGACGATACAAAGAGACATTACTCACGGAAAGGCTTATGAAGGATGGAAGACTATCGGTCACTCCAGGAATTATGAACGCTTCCTCTCCAAAGCGGCCCAGCCAATTTCCGAGCGTGACCGTATCGGCTCCCGCAAATTCAGCCGAGCCGCTTAAAGTGGTGGCGCTTGCTTCATTGGAGTAAGCCGACGGCCCGGCCGAATTGAAGGCGCGGGCTCGATAAGTGTATCTACCGGGGACTGCCAATCCTTCATCTTCATAAGTCAGCGTCGATCCAGACACATTCCCAATTTCCTGGAAAGAAGCATCCAGCGGCCCTTTCCTCTCAATCCGGTAGGATGTCGCCCCGGCCGAAGTGCCGAGCCAGGCGAGGGTAATTGACTGTTGAGTGACCCTCGCCATTGTTAATTCGGCCGGCGCGGTGGGAGCCGCGGTTGCGAGAAGTGAGGAAAGCTGGTCCGGATACAACGCGCCTTCGCTTCCGTTGTAGTAGGAGCCGCTTGGTGTGACCGTGAGCGCAACGGCTTTAACCATAAAACAATCGGTGGGACTACTGTCGGGGATGGAAATCTGCGTCGCAGTCGTCGGATCGACATTAATCTTTTGGTACGGGCCCTTAGGAGCGGCCGCTCTATAAACATTGAATCCCACCAGGTTGCCAACCTCCGGCTTATCCCAGCTCAAAGTGACAATCGAACGGTCCCAACGCGCCGCGAGATTTCGCGGAGGAGGAACAACGAACGCCCGCAACGTGGGATCACCCAGCAAAGCCACGTGAACTTCGCCCGCTCCGTCGTTATGCGGCAGGTAAACCCCATTCGTGGCGTTTTCCTGGGTGATCTTGGCTGAATAGCCGATGGGTTCTCCCAAAGCCATCGGATGAAAAAGCCATTCTGGCTGACCGGAATAGGCGGCGGTCAGGATCGTGCCATTCGCCCCAATCGCCGCCCGCAGGAAAGCGCTTTCCACGTCCCAATCGCCATAGTAGCTGCCAATAAAGGTGGTAAAGGCGACGTTTACATCATAAAGCGCGAACATATCCGAACTGCCAATGCCGTCCGCGCTCACATAGGCGCCTCCAGCGCAGACCGCCGACCATAGATAGGACCCGGTTGAAACATCCGGTATATATTCTCCCCAGTTGATAAGTTGAACGTTTTCGGATCGCACAAAGGGAACAAAGTTGCGCCATGCTGCCGCGGCGATAGGTTCAGCGGTGATTGATTCGATCCGATCATAGACGAGCGCCCTCGGTTCGACCGTCACCTCGCCCTGACGGAATTTATGATCCTTGTCCAGGTAACCGCGAGCCAGATCGATTTCAGTCCGGGGAGGAGTCTTGTTCAGAAAACAAGTTAAATTCGCAAAGTCCACCCGTCCGGTCTCAAGTTCGACCGCCGAAGGAACAGTGCTTTGATCGAATTTCCCATCCCCAGGGACATTATGGTTGCGCGCTTGTTCCGCGCCCGTTGAGTCCACGGTGTCATCCGTCCAAGTTCCATCGACGTCCGCATAGTAAACGTCGGCGGGCCATGCCCCTTGGTGGTTCGGATGACCATCGGGCATGATGTCGCCAGAATACGGCACGGGTATATGTCCGAATAGCAAGAGCGCGCGAGTCCGAATGGGGTCCTGTGCATAAATGGATTTGATCAAGGCTTTGACGTCCGTCACCGCGTTCGTGCGAGACACGATGGCGCGAGCGACACTCCAGCCGTCTCCAATGAGATCGTACTCGAGTCGATCAAGTTCCCCGCTGAGCGGCGTCACGAGACTTGCGTCAACGAGGACGATGATCCGGCCCCGATCTTCCACCAGCGGAACCTGAATGCCCGAATAGATGTAGCCATAAGCCGTCTGCCCAAACGAACTTTCTTTAATGACCTGATATTCGTAAGCATGGCCGATCGCTAGACTACGGTCACTGAAACCAGCATCTGGACCATCTGCCGTTCCGATTGGCGTCCAGGTCTTCTCATCCCGGAGCTTCCGGTTAACTGTGTATTTGCGGGCATACTGATCTCCTGGCCAAAGCAACTGGATTTCCGGCGGATCAGCGTTAACTGTGGCGGTAAGTTCGACCGCATAATCCCGTCCCGTCAACCCGGCGGCGCTCTGGCGGCTTCCAACAGAGAATAGAACGAGGCACAGCATACCACGGACACACTTCAATCTTCGAAGCCAGAGTAGATTCATGCAACAAGTTCGCGTAAATTGCCCCCATGCTCGCGCAAATCGCGCTGAACGTATCTCGGGAAGGCGCGGGAAACACACTCTGCCTTTCCAACTGTTCCGGCGTGGGCTGAACGCGTGTCGCCGATTCAGGCGAATATTGCCTCCTTTCAACCACGTTGGCTGAAAGGCACATCAGAGTTTCTCTTTCTCCCTCCCCGGCGTTAAAATTCCACCCGCCACGCTCCTGCCTTGACTTGCCCTTGCGTTCTCGGAGTATCGACGCATGGCTGGCTTGTTCACCATCCATAGCGATTTCAATTACGAGATAACCCGCAAGCTGAGTGAAGGCGGGATGGGGATGGTTTATGAGGCAGAGCAGCGGGGAGCGCGCGGGTTTTCCAAGCGCGTGGCAATCAAAGTCATCCGCCAAAGCTTCGCGAACCAGGCCGTTTTTATCGAAAACTTTATCGGAGAGGCGAAACTTGTCTCTGATTTGATCCACACAAACATCGTCCAGACCTACCACCTTGGAGAAGCGCGCGGGATATATTTCATCGCAATGGAGCTTATTCGCGGGGTGAACCTGGAACAATTTTCCCAGCAATTAGCGGAGAAAAACCGGGTGCTTCCGGTCGAACTGGCTGTCTTTATCACCAGCCGAATAGCCCGCGGTCTGGCCTACGCGCATTCAAAAGCGGACAAAGATGGCAAGCCTCTTGGAATCGTGCATCGCGATGTCAGCTTCAAGAATATCATGATTGCTTTTGAAGGCGACGTGAAGCTCACGGACTTCGGTATTGCCAAGGCGAAAGGGTTCCTCGTGGATAACGAAGGCGAAGTCGTCGCGGGCAAAGCCGATTATATGAGCCCGGAGCAAGCGGATTTCCAAATAACGGACAAGCGCTCCGATATTTTTTCCGCGGGTGTCGTGCTTGGGCATCTGCTGCTCGGCAGCAACGTGTTCAAAGGGAAATCATCCGAAGAGTCACGCGACAGAATTCTGAAAATGAGCATCCCCGATTTTCGGAAGCTCGATTCACGCGTTGATGAGCGCCTTAATCAGATTCTCCAGCGCGCGCTGGCCCGGAAATTGGACGATCGCTACCCTAATGGAGACGAGCTTCTCTACGATCTGGAGCATTACATTTATCACAAAGGGTACGGCCCCACGAACGAAACTCTCGGACGGTTTATCCGCGACCTGTTCGGGCAAAAGCCCCTCGAAACGGCTCGGCAATCGGGAAGCACGGAGCTTTTGGAACGCACCACGCGGATCGCGGTGAAGTAGGGAAAATGAAAAAAAGCGAGAATTCGAGGACCATTCGACTCGGCTTGCTGCAGGCGCGTGTTCTACCGAAACCAGAGAATAACTTGAAAAAGAGTCTCGTCCTGGCGGAGGAAGCCGTCAGAGACGGCGCGCAAATCATCTGCACGCAGGAGCTTTTTCGCTCGTATTACTTTTGCCAGGAAGAGAACCACGAGAATTTCAAACTCGCCGAAACCATTCCTGGGCCAACCACCAAGGCCTTTCAGACGTTCGCCAAGAAACACGACGTAGTGATTATCGCCTCGATCTTCGAAAAGCGGGCCGCCGGCGTTTACCACAATACGGCGGTCGTCATCGATGCGGACGGGTCAATGCTCGGCCTTTACCGCAAGATGCATATCCCGGATGACCCGTGCTATTACGAAAAGTTCTATTTCACACCGGGGGATCTCGGCTTTAAGGCGTTTCAAACCAAATACGCCAAAATCGGCACGCTCGTCTGCTGGGACCAATGGTATCCCGAAGCCGCGCGTCTCACCGCGATGCAAGGCGCCGAAATCCTTTTTTACCCGACGGCCATTGGCTGGCACCCGCACGAAAAGGAACAGTACGGCAAAGACCAGCACAACGCCTGGGAAATTATACAGCGCGGCCATGCCGTCGCGAATGGGTGTTACGTCGCGACGGTTAATCGCGTCGGTCACGAAGCTCCCGCCGGTGGCGACGGCATTGAATTCTGGGGCCAAAGCTTCGTCAGCGGGACAGCCGGCCAGCTCCTCGCCAAAGGCAGCGCCGACCAGGAGGAGGTGATGGTCGTTGAATTGGACCTCAACAAAGTGGATATCACCCGCACCCACTGGCCTTTCCTGCGCGACCGTCGGATTGATGCTTACGGTGAGCTGACCAAACGGCTAATTGATTAGATTCCTTCGGTCCCCCGAGAATCTGGTTCTTTCATCTTCCGCTTCATGAACTCTACGCACGTCGAGATGTCACTCGATTTCGTCCGATGGCTGAACTGAGCTCCACATCGAACTCAAAAGGAACCAACCGGATCACTCGGCTTTTGTCCTCAGGGTCGCCTTGCAGAGAAATCGCGGTTTTGACGAACTCCGCAAGCTTTCCTGCGCGGGAAATCCAGTCACCGCGGTTTTTGACGGCTCCAATCACTCTCATGGAAGGAAGGTTCCCGCTGGAACTCCGGCTTCGGATCGGCATCCAGATTTCTGTTTCGGCCAGCGGAGAGGCATGCGCGCGCGTGATCCCGGCGATCAAATACTCCTGTCCATTAATACGGATCAATTGCCCGACCGTTTGAGGGTCGCGCGAAAAGCTTCGCTCCCATAGGCTCTCGCTGATAAAGACATGCTCCGCTGCCGATCGCTCTGCCTTCAACAGCTCAATCCCGAGTAGCGGAAATAAGGCGCCAGAATACTTAACCGTGGAAACGACCTCGACGGACCCGCCAGTTTCCAGCCGAACCAGGAATTGATCGTAACCGGCAAACTCGGCGTAGTCGTGCAAGACCGCGTTCAGATGCTGCACCATGCAAGGCGAGGAAAAGACCGGAGTGGCAAGATCCGGTTCCGTCACGGAAAATGTTTTGCGTGAAGCTCGTGATGCTCCGGCCGTTCTCTGGGGCGTAATAATCGCAACGGTGATTCCCAGGATCAGAAGCGCCGACACGATCACCTGCGCTCTCTTCCTCCAAAACAATGAAACCCCTGTCTTCATCGTCTCGATTGGGAGGCAAATCCCGTGCCAGCATGAAATTCTGCCATCCATTGCGCCTTGCTCGCCTTCCTCCTGTCCCTTTTTGCTCATTGTAGAAGTTAATACGCAGAACAACTGTGTTTGGTTGCAGTATTCTCGTTACATTTTTGCAAAGCCGCATGGTTCAATCCCGCGCCGGGAGAAACTGCGCCAAAAATCGTCCGAACAGCCAGCTCTCTGGCCAGGCATAAGCGCCAGTGTCGCAAGTGCCATTTTCTTTGCCGCTAAGAGTTTGCAAATGTATGCTGAAGACCTAAACCAACCTGCGTGAGTTACGGCTCGATTTGTATGAGCAGAATCTATTCGAGAGAGTTTGCCAGACGCGCGATTATTCTTCGCCGACTCGGAGCTTTACTGGCTCTTTTTGCCGCGATGTTCCTCTCGCCACGCGCACCAGCCGCGGAGGCGCGGTTCTCCGATGTGGCAGCAATCTTCAGCAAGCATTGTTTGGATTGTCATGCCGCGCAGGACCCGGAGGCGAATCTGGTCATGGAGAGTTTTGACTCGCTCATGAAAGGTGGAGAAAGCGGACCCGTCATCATTCCCGGAAAAAGTTCAGAGAGCCTGCTGGTGCGAATGATCGAAGGGGCCGTCGAGAAGGACAGGAAGAAACAAATCATGCCACCAGGCAAACGCGAGAAGCTCTCGGGGGAGCAGATTTCGCTGATCAGAGAGTGGATCGATCAAGGAGCAAAAGCGCCCGCGAAGGCCCAGATCGTTTCGCGCGAGATCGACACGCCGAAGATTGCCCCGCGAGGAACGCCGCGCAAACCGATCAATGCGATCGCGGCAAGTTCGACAAAGAGCCTGTTCGCCCTCGCCTTCTATAACGAAATCGAGCTGCGCTCCACCGAAAATCGGATGCTCGTTCGCACGTTGCGCGGAAGCATGGGACCTGTAAACGCCCTGGCTTTTTCCGCGGATGGCAATCATCTTTTTTCGGCAGGCGGAGAGAGCGGGCTGCCGAGCGAAATTCGCGAATGGAATGTTTCTGACGGATCGCTTCTCCGCACTTACAACGGGCACAGGGATGCGGTCTATGGCCTGGCCATTTCGCCGGATGGAAAACTTCTGGCGAGCGGAAGCTACGATCAGAAGATCAGAATCTGGAGCGCCGAGGATGGAAAGGAAGTCCGCGCGTTGAGCGGCCACAACGGCTGCGTTTACGCGCTGGCTTTTCGCGCGGACGGCAAGATTCTCGCGAGCGCGAGCGGTGATCGGACGGTGAAGCTCTGGGACGTTGAGACGGGCGAACGGCGCGATACACTTTCACAACCGCTGAAGGAGCTTTTCACCGTTGCGTTTAGTCCGGACGGCAAACAGCTTGTCGCGGGTGGCGTCGATAATCGAATCCGCCTTTGGTCGATCAGTGAAAAGGCGACGGAAACGAGCAATCCTCTGCTGCTCGCCCGGTTCGGCCATGAAGGCGCCATTCTGAAGCTGGCGTTTTCGCCGGACGGCAAAACACTCGCCTCCTCCGCGGATGACCGGACGGTGAAACTTTGGAACGCGAATGATCTTTCGGAAAAACTCGTCTTGCCCGAGCAACCGGATTGGCCGGCCGCGCTGGCTTTTCTTTCGGACAAAGGGTTGGCGGTGGGACGGCTCGATGGCACTCACGAAGTTTATGACACGAGCAGTGGAAAACCGGCGCCGCTGCCCAAACCCCAGCTGGCGCGGATCGAACCGCGCGGAATCGAGCGCGGAGTGGAAACGAAGATCAAGCTCACCGGCAAGAATCTTAACGGGCTGACGAACATCGCATTTAAAAACAAGGAGATAACAGCCGCTCTTCTTCCGGAAGGAGCCAATCCGGGCGAAGAGCAATGGGCATTAGTCACGACTCCAGAGAACCTGCCGCGCGGTTCATACGAATTCAGTGTCGCTAGCCCGCAAGGCGAAAGTGACGGATTCAAATTATACGCCGACGATGTTCCACAATTGGTTAGCAGCTCGATTGGCACTAATTTCGTCGAACTGCCCGCCGGAATCTGGGGGGTGCATGCCAAGCCGGGAGACCAGGACACGCTTCGGTTTCAGGCGCGCCGCGGCGAAACTCTCATTTTCGATTTCTCGGGCAAATCGATCGGTTCCAAAGCCGATGGCATGCTCACGGTAAAGGATGCGCAAGGCCAAATCGTCGGGAGCAATCACGGATTCGACGGTTCCACGGACCCGTTCCTCGCGCAGACATTTCTGGAGGATGGCATTTACTCGGTAGAAGTCGGCGAGCAGCAGCTTGGAGGATCGCAGGATCATTTTTATAGGCTGACTATTGGAGAATTGCCTTATGTCACGGCGGTTTCCCCTCTAGCCGTTGGAACAAACACAGAAACGGAAGTAGAGTTGATCGGCGCGAATATTCCCCCGGGGCAGAAGCTCAAGGTCGTTTCTCATGCTACTGGCGAAAACGACCTGCCGCTCGATCCAGAAAGGTATCGGACCCGGCGAACTCTGAAGCTGCTAGTTGCCGATCTCCCGTCCCGCGAAGAAAAAGAGCCGAATGATACGCCGGAAGAAGCAATGTTGATTGAAACGCCGGTCGCGCTCACAGGACGTTTCTGGTCAGCGACCCAATTATCGGATCCTGATTATTTCAAATTCCACGCGAAAGCGGGCGAGCATTGGATCATCGAAACGCTTGCGGCTCAACGCGGATCGCCGGCGGATACGAAGATCGAAATTCTTGATGGCTCGGGTAAACCAGTTCAGCGCGTGCTGCTCCAGGCCGTGCGCGACTCCGCGATCACGTTTCGGGGGATCGATTCAACCACCACCGATTGTCGTGTCGAGAACTGGCAGGAAATGGAACTTAACGAATTTCTTTATCTGCAAGGCGAAGTCGTGAAACTCTTCCGCGCGCCTCAAGGACCTGATTCGGGCTTTCTCTTTTATTCTCTCAATGGCAAGCGCCACTGTTATTTTGATACGAGCGCGACGGCCCACCCGGTCGAAGAGGCGTGCTACACTGTGGAGCCTCATGCGCCGGGCACCCACCTCGCGGCCAACGGCCTGCCCGTCTTTCCCCTTTATTACGCAAACGACGACGATGGCGAGCGCAAGCTGGGGACCGACTCGAAAGTTCATTTCACGCCTCCCGCTGATGGGGACTATATCGTCCGCGTGAGTGATTCGCGCGGCTATTCCGGCGAGCGGTATCTTTACAGCTTGCTCATTCGTCCAGCGCGGCCCGATTTCAAAGTGACTCTCTCCGGCGCAAACCCGACCGTGAATCCCGGGAGCGGCCAGTCGTTCAGTGTCTCGGCGGAACGAATCGACCGATTCGATGGAGAGATAAAAGTCGAAATTAGCGGCCTTCCCCCGGGTTTTGTCGCCTCGAGT
>DASYTB010000249.1:0-4165 GCA_036002705.1 Verrucomicrobiia bacterium | reverse complement strand
GCCTGCAAACCCGCGTGGCACGTTACCACAACGTTTATGGCCCGCATGGCACATTCAAAGGGGGACGGGAGAAAGCGCCGGCGGCCGTTTGCCGAAAAGTGATCGAGGCCAGGCTTTCGGGGAAACACACCATTGAAATCTGGGGGGACGGCAAACAAACCCGCAGCTTCATGTATATCGATGATTGTTTAAAAGGCACCAAAGCGATTCTCGCGAGTGAGATTCTTGAGCCGATCAACCTTGGCAGCAGCGAACTCGTTACGATCAATGGGCTGGTCGATATCGTGGAAGAGATCGCCGGCATCAAGCTGAAGCGCACCTACAATCTCTCCGCTCCGAAAGGCGTGAATGGCCGGAACAGCGACAACACACTCATTCGTCAGTATCTGGACTGGGAACCTTCCACGCGCCTGCGCGATGGCATGGAAAAAACGTACCGCTGGATTTACGACGAGATGCTCAAGGATGTTCCGATCGCGCCGCGTGTTGCCGTCACGGCATAATCGATCTCAGCGCGGAGGCGCCGAGCGGGGCAGGGAAATTCATTTTATTTTAATATCTTTCGGGCCTTCCCACAGTTACACGGTTACCTAGGTTCCGGTGCAATTCTCGATTATCACCCCAAGCTTTCGCGCCTCGGAGTGGCTTAAGCTCTGTATTCCGTCCGTCGCCGACCAGGGCGTCGAACTGGAACATATCGTGCAGGATTCTGCTTCCGATGACGGAACGCTGGGCTGGCTGGTGGGCGATGGCCGGGTGAAAGCGTTCATCGAAAAGGACCGCGGGATGTACGACGCCGTGAACCGCGGATTGCGCAAAGCCAAAGGCGAAATCCTGGCTTACATCAATTGTGACGAACAATATCTCCCCGGCGCGCTGCAAAGCGTTTGGAATTACTTTCAAGAAAATCCTGGAGTCGATCTCGTTTTCACCGACACGATCGTTGTTAACCCTGATGGCGGTTTTAACTGTTTTCGAAAGGCGCAAATCCCATGGGAATGGCACGCGCGGGTCGTGGTTTTATGCACCCTTACCTGTAGCATGTTCTTCCGCCGGTCTCTCATTGACCGATATCAGCTCTTTTTCGATGACCATTATCGTGATCTCGGCGATGTCGATTGGGTGATTCGCGCGATGCGGGAGCGGATCGGCGTGCGGGTCTTTCGCCGTTATACGTCAATTTTCACGGAAACGGGGGATAACATGAATTTAAAGCCGAACGCCACACGCGAACGGCGCGAATTCGCGGCGCAGGCGCCATTTATGGTGCGCAAGAGTGGCCGTTTGCTTCATGCGGCCTATCAAGTGAGCCGGTTCTGCCAAGGGTGCTATTTCGAGAAGCCGCTCAGCTACGCGATTTACACCCGCAACAGCCCGGCACGACGCATGACATTCAATGTGGCCAAACCGAAGGCCTTTTGGAATCGGGTTCCGCTCTCGGCATCTTCTACCCCCGCGCTTAATCGCGTTGATTTATAAAACTCAGTGCGAGGCTAACGTGCGAGTTTAGGGTCGTTGGGATAGGGCTGAGAGGGCTTACCGCGCGATCCATGCGCGTTGTTCAAGGAAAGAGAAAGACTGGACGAACCACATCGTCGCCCCGTTAATCGATGCATGTTCGAATTCTTTTACCAACGCTTCGCGTGGGTGTTACTCATTTCGTCGTTTGTCGTCAGCTTTTCCCGGGCCGCCGTGCCCGACCTGGTAAAGCGTATTCAGGCGGACCCGAACGGCCAAGTGGTCGCGAGCGCTGGCGTGGACGCCACCAAGGTAAAGCTGCAACGGCGCTGGAACGGCGATCTGTGCCAATTCTCGCTCGACAATACCGGGGCCGTGCCGGTGAAAATCCATGAGGTGATTCTAGCGGATCTCGAACACGGATTGCCTCCAACCAGCCCGGTTTACGGCGAAGGCTTCCAGATGCTCTCGCAGACTGCCGGGACTTTGGCGGAACCAAAAGACGTGGGCGGCTATACCGACCGCGGGCATTACCGTTTGCCCGAGTCGCCTGGGCTGTGGACGGTTTACGGTCTGTTGATGCTCTCTCCGGCCCAGTCGGAACGACTTCTCCTCGGCTTCGCTTCCTGTCGCCGGTTCAATGGCAAATTTCAGTTCAACACGAATCGACTGCAGGTCGTCATTGAGACGGAGGACCTGGAACTCGGGCCGGGCCAATCATGGCAACTGGAAGATCTCGTGGTCAGCTCCGGCCCGAATCGCGATCTGTTGCTCGATCACCTTGCTACGGCCATCCAGCGAAACCACTTACGTTTGCCCCACGATCCCGAGCCAACCGGTTGGTGCTCGTGGTACTGCTTTGGCCCGAGGGTAACAGCGAAGAACATTACCGATAACCTCGAGTGGATTGCCCATAACCTCCCCGCGTTGCGCTACATCCAGATCGACGACGGCTACCAGCCGTGGATGGGGGATTGGCTGGCGACGGGTAAAGCGTTCGGGGGCGGGGTCCAGGGCGTGCTGCGGGACGTACGTGAGCACGGCTTCCAACCGGCTTTGTGGGTCGCTCCTTTTATTGCAAGCGAGCAATCACAGCTGTTTCAAGAAAATCCCGATTGGTTCGTGAAGGATGGCGCCGGTCACCCGTTGCGCTCCGACCGCGTCGGCTTCGGCGGATGGCGGCTCGGCCCATGGTACGCCTTGGACGGCACCCATCCCGAAGCGCAACGCTGGCTTGAGAGCCTCTTTCGCACTATGCGCCAGGATTGGGGCTGCACTTATTTTAAGCTCGATGCCACTTATTGGGGCACCCTCCCCGGCGGCCATCGCTATGATCGAAACGCCACCCGGATCGAAGCGTATCGCCGGGGCATGGAAGCCATCCGCCGCGGCGCCGGAGACGCGCTGCTGATGGGATGCAATCATCCGATCTGGCCTTCGCTTGGTCTTGTGCATGCTTCCCGCAGCTCGCTCGATATCGGACGGAAATGGTCGAGCTTCACCGGAACCGGCCGCGAAAATCTCTTGCGCGGCTGGCAAAACGGCCGCCTTTGGTGGAACGATCCCGATTGCGTCGTTCTCCACGATAATGATTCGAAAGATATTATGGATGCCGGTGGGAAGCTCACCACTTCCGGCAAAGTGCCTGACAACGAATATCAATTCCACGCGACCCTCATCTACGCGACCGGCGGAATGCTTCTGAGTGGCGACGATCTTACTCGAATTACACCGCGCCGGGCGGAGATGTTAAAAAAGCTCGTCCCGCCATCAGGAATTTGTGCGCGATTCGAAGACGAAAACTTTACCGTGGGAATCACGCCTCTTGGGAAAGGAGAGAAGGGAGAAAAACGAATGTTCTCTCTCCTAAACTGGAGCGATACTCCTGCAAAGCGGAAGATTAACCTGCCCGGTCGATCACGGCTCCTTGATTACTGGACGGGCGAAGATCTCGGCGTGCATGCCGGTCAGTACGAATTCACGTTGGCCCCCCGTTCCGGCCGGCTTCTTTTAGCCCAGGATCTGGAAGATCGTGCGGCTCCATAAAGACGGCTCCGCGAATCCCCGCGGAGCCGAAATCAGGCTCGCTCCGGGGTAACTTTTTTGCTAAAATCCTCGCATGAAAAACTTCGCCCCGGCGATTTGTCTCGGGATTTTCGACGTACCTGCAACGGAGCGTCCGAATCCGGCGCGTCTTTGGACCAAAGGAAAAACTGCTTCGTAAACCAGGTATCTCGTCCTTGCGCCATTCTCTATGAAATCGATTGCGAACTTCTTGTTCATTCTGTTCGTCAGCTCCGCGTCATTACTCGCTCACAACGTTGTGTGGTTTGAGAATCCGGCAGGGTTCACCCCCAACCGTCCCATGGAGGTGGATTATCCGGGTCCCGGAGAACTCATCATTGTTCAACCCGTCACAGGTGAACCTTGCACTGTGCAGGTGAACATGGATACCCAGGTCTTGTCCCTTGTTAAGGTTGAAATTATCACCACCAACCCGGCGGTGGAAGTTCAGATCCGGGTCACGGCGCTGCGCGCACCGGTGGGCGAGTTCGAAAGCGTTACCGTCACCGGGGAATGGCATGCTACCGGCTTTCCCGCTGGCCAGGATTGTACCGCCGTTACCCCAAACCTCTTCAGCGTTCCGGTTCGCGTTTATCCCGCTGAACCTGAAATCGACAACCTCTCGCAACTCAGCGGCCACCCG